>DATJYT010000171.1:0-8190 GCA_035499475.1 Xanthobacteraceae bacterium
ATGTCGCGGAAGAACGCGGAATCGTCAACCAGCAGGACCGAACGCTTTTGCGTTTTCGCCGATAGATCTCGACGGCGGAACCAGTCTTCAAAGGCGAGCGGCAGGAAATGGCCGACATCCACGATCTCGGTCGTCGCGCCCTTGACCACCGCATAGCCGATCACGCCCGAACGCTCGCTCGCCACCTCGATGTCGAGCCTCTCCTCGACGATGTCGATGATCTCATCGACTACGAGGCCCATAGAGCGGCCATGATCGGAGAAGACGAGGATCGGTTGCGCGCCGTCTTTCTTCAGTCCGGTATCGCTGCTGACCCGCAGCAACGGCATGAGCTGGTCTCGGTATTGCACGAGATAACGGCCGTCGGACACCTCGATCTTCCGGCAGTCGATCTCCTCGAGCCGTGTGACGAGCGACAGCGGCACCGCCTTCGGCTGATGCGAACCGGCGCGGAACAGCAGGAGCGGGAGCACGTCGGCATCGTCGCTGTCCTCGTGCCGCTTATGCTCTGACCGATCGGCCTGGGTCGCCTGCGCGGCACGACCGAGTGCCTGAGCGACGCCGTTCGGATCCACGATCATGATGACGGAGCCGTCGCCCAGGATCGTGGTGCCGGAGAAGACCGCGATGTGACGCAGCTTCGACGACATCGGCTTGATGACGATTTCTTCGGTGTGGAAAACGCCGTCGACGACGATGCCGAACACCTGATTGCCGACTTGCGTGACGACGATGAAGCCGTTCCCGTCGTCGCCGGCGCCGAGTCGCAGAACCTCCTTGAGATGGAGAAGCGGCAACAGCTTGTTGCGCAACCGCAAAACGGGTGTATCCTTGATGCGCTCGATGCGATGCTCGCCGGTGCCGCCCACGCGCACGAGTTCCAGCACCGAGAGCTGCGGCATCGCGAAGCGTTCGTGACCAGCTTCCACAATGAGCGCCGAGACGATGGCGAGCGTCAAAGGAATCTTGATCGTGAATGTGGTTCCGGCGCCACTGACTGATTTCAAATCGACAGTGCCGCCGATTTGCTCGATGTTGCTGCGAACGACGTCCATACCGACGCCGCGACCCGAAATGCTGGTGATCTGGGCCGCGGTAGAGAAGCCCGGCGCGAAGATGTAATTGAAGATCTCGCCGTCGGACCTGGCCGCAATCTCGGCCTCGGTTGCGAATCCCTTCTCAACCGCTTTGGCCTTGATCGACGTCAGATCGAGGCCGCGACCGTCATCGCCGATCTCGATGATAATGTGGCCGCCCTGGTGCCAGGCTGACAGGCGGATCGTGCCCTGCTCCGGTTTACCGGCGGCGATCCTCTCCCCCGCGCTTTCAATGCCGTGATCGACGCAATTACGCACGAGATGCGTGAACGGATCTTTGACCAGCTCGAGCACTTGGCGATCGAGCTCGGTGTCGGCGCCGTGCAGCTCAAGAGCGATGTCCTTGCCGAGCTCGGTGCACAGGTCGCGCACGACACGGGGCAGTTTCTGCCACGCATTGCCGATTGGCTGCATGCGCGTCTTCATGACGCCTTCCTGCAACTCGGCGGTGACGTTCGAGAGACGCTGCAATGGCACTTTGAAGTCGGAATCTTCGTGCCGGCGCACGATCTCGAGGAGCTGGTTGCGCGTCAGCACCAGTTCGGAAACGGTTGTCATGAGATGATCAAGCGTGTCGACGTTGACGCGGATCGATTGGTTCGCGAGGCGGTCGCCCCGTTCCTCGATGGCTTTTTCGGCCAATTCCTCGGCGGGATTTTCGCTTCGGGCCTGCGCGGCCTTCTCGACGCTCCGGTCGGCAAGAAGTTCAGCGGGCTTTTGCTTGGCGGGGATGGTCGGCGGCGCTTCGACGGGTGGCGGCACGGATTGTCCGGGCGCCGCCTGCGTTCGTTGCGCCAATTCGTTGAGTTTTTCGATCAGCTCGGAGTCGTCGCCCTCCGGCTCCTGATCGCTCGACTCGATCTCGTCGAGAATCATTTTGATGCGATCGAGGCTGGAAAGAACAACGGTAACGGCCTCGGCAGTCACCGGCATGCCGTCGCGGAATTTGCCCATCAGCGACTCGGCGGCGTGCGCCAACGTTTCGAGCCGCGACAGCCCAAGAAAACCGCACGTGCCTTTGATGGTGTGAACGAGACGAAAAATGTTGCCCAGAATTTTGCCGTTATTCGGCTCTTGCTCGAAGCGCACGAGCTCGGCATCGACCAGATTGAGACTCTCGTGGGTCTCGGTAAGAAAGTCCCGCAGCAGGTCGTCCATACTCGGCGCCTCGCCGCCATTCGGGCACCGCCCGACCAACACACGCAAAGGTTGCAGTCCTTCGACGAACGCGAACAGGCAAAGCACGCTCGCCGCCGGACACGGCATGCCCGATCCGACCACTACAGTCTGTTGGCAAACGGTTTAATTTCAGTTGCAACCAGCGCGCAAAGGTTGCACGCGCGGCGTTTTTCGAAGAACTATTGAAAATAGCCGATGCGGTCAGGCGGCGACGACAACGACCGCCTCGCCTTCCGTAGTCGCCCCGAGCGTAAATCCGCAATCGCGGGCCAAAATGCCGGCATAAACCGGCTGAATGGCATGAGCATCGACGCTTCGGGTCGGACTGCCCGACAAAAGTTCCGCGGTGGCCTCGGCCAAACGGACGTTGAGGCCGGTCGCGGTGATGCGAAAGCCGTTGCCGCCTTCGGCCAGGTCGACTTTCAGCGTGCCGCCACGCGGGATCGTCCCCGCCGCGATCAGCAGCATGTTTAGCAAAAGCTTGACGCGGTTCTTCGGCATCAGTTCCCGCGGCAGATTCCAGACAACCGTCGTTTTGTCGTCGCCGAGGAGGCCGCGCGCCACCTTTTCGGCATCGCCCAGATCGATCTGGGCGCCGGCAGATCCCGCGGCGCCGAAGGCCAACCGGCAAAATTGCAGCTTGGCCGAAGCCTGTTGAGCACTTTTCTTAATCAAATTCAGCGCAAATACTTTGGTTTCCTCGTTCTTATCCTCGTCGAGAACTTCGAGGCCGTTGACGATGGCGCCGACCGGACTGATCAGGTCATGGCAGACCCGCGAACAAAGGAGCGCCGCAAGATCGAGGGCGCTGAGTTGGATTGGACTGGAGAGAGGTGCAGACATGAGCGACTCCAGAGATTTGACGTTGTGCCTGTCATAGCGTGAGCGATTCGGCAATCGCGCCCTCGGGCTGGGATCGTGCTGGACCGCCCCGCTTTCGCGCCGCCCCGTCTCTCCTGGACAGCCGGAATGGAACAAGCCGTGTCCGCGCCTGACAGATCTAGTTACGCTGAACTTCTGAATATCTTCACTACAATCAGCATCTCGGCAGCGCAGGCCATTCTGCGAATTTCCGGGAACCGGGACGCCCGCACCAAGACCGACGGCTCGCCGATCACGGCTGCCGATGAAGCCGCCGAGGCGGTCATTCAAGAAGGCCTGCAACGCTGCGTTCCGTCGCTTCCGGTCGTCTCCGAAGAGAGCGCCGAGCGTGGTGGTCCGACCGGACCGGCCGCGAACGTCATCATGGTGGACCCGCTCGACGGCACGCGGGACTTCATCGCCGGTCGCGACGAGTACACGGTCAATATTGCCTTGATCAGTGATGGCGTCCCGGTTGTCGGTGTCATCGCGGCACCGGCGCTCGGGACGATTTGGCGGGGCATTGCCGGCCGCGGCGCCGAGCGGATGGAATTTGCGGCCGCCAACGACAGACCCTGCGCGCCCATCGCCATCCGCTCACGGCGGCGGCCGCCCCCGGACGAATTCACTGTCATTGTCAGCCGCTCGCACCTCGAGGAGCGGACGCAAGCCTATCTTCAAGCCTTGCCGCGGGCGAAGCGTGCCGCATGCGGCTCTTCGATCAAATTCTGCCGTGTGGCCGAAGGCAGTGCCGACCTTTATCCGCGCCTGGCGCCGACCCACGACTGGGACATTGCGGCAGGCCACGCGATCCTCGTTGCCGCAGGCGGCAACGTCACCGCGCCCGACGGCAGCCAAGTCGTCTATGGCACAAAGGAACTCTTGGTTCCGGCTTTCCTCGCCTGGGGCGATCCTGTGCACGCTAAGGGCTAAGCGTTTGCAGCACGTCGGGCCATCGCCGCTCGGCTTCGGCAAAAAAACGATCCGGATCGGCAGCGAACTTTTCCAGCCGGCTCCGGTCGTAAAACAGGAACAGCCGCTCGCCGGAAATAAGCCACACATCCGGCTTGCCCGCCACCGCAACACCGCTCGCGACTCCGAGCGGATCATAGCCGCCGAACTTCGGCGTATAGACGTCGGGATCGGCGGCAAAGGCCGCGCGATTTCCGCTGTTGCTGAAACGCCAGACCACGCCGCCGTAACGCAGCTCGAAATCCGCGCTGCCGGAAATCTGCTTGCCATCTGTAAAATAGGCGACGGGATCGTAGCCACTGATCGCGAGACCGGTGTGCCAATCGACCACGATGGTTTCGGTCAGGGCCGCCCACGAGCTGCCGAAGCCTGCCGAGAGCAGCAATGAGCCCGCGCAGGACGCCAACAGCGCCCAGTATCGCTTCCGTTTGTGCCGTGCTGCGGTCATAGTTCGGGCCAAGAGTGGAGTGATTCGGGGGTCGAACTCGCCAACAGTTAAACAGGGTGCGTGAGCAAGGGGTTAAGGGGAGTTCTTGATGACTTTGACCTTGCGATTCGCGGTTGCCGCAGCGCTCCTCACGGGCGTTGCTATCGCGCCCGGTGTCGCTCAGCCGGGACCGCCTCCTCCTGGAACGCCGCCGACTGCAGCCGCGCCGGCCGGGCCGCCACCGGGCCCTCATTCCAATCAGCCAAATGATCGGTTCTCACCCGGCGAAGTGGTGGAAGCCGGACATCGCTTCTTCGGCGGCGTCTCTCGTGAACTTGCCATGATCGTCGAGAAAGCCGGCAGCCAGTGGGGACAGCCAAACGGCTATATTCTCGGCCAGGAGGCCGGCGGCGCCTTTGTCGGCGGCCTTCGCTACGGCGACGGCACGCTCTACACCAAGAACGCTGGCGACCTGCGCGTGTTCTGGCAAGGTCCGTCGCTCGGCTTCGATGCCGGCGCCGACGGGGCCCGCACCATGATGCTGGTCTACAACCTGCCGCGCACTCGCGCGATTTTTGAGAGATTTGGCGGCATTGACGGCTCTGCTTATTTCGTCGGCGGCCTGGGCATGACGGCATTGACCGCCAACGATATCGTCCTGGTGCCGATCCGCGCGGGTGTCGGGCTGCGGCTCGGCGCCAATTTGGGCTACCTCAAATTCACGTCGCGCCCGACCTGGAATCCATTCTGATTTCCACTTCCCTGAGAGGCGCCCGGCGGCGCGATCGCCTGCGAAAAGGCGAGAAAATCGTCCGTCTCGATCCAACAAGCAGCCGATGGCGCCGCGAGGGGCGCCAGTTTAGGTTAACGCTTGGTGAATGTGGTGCGACCGCCGCCCGCGTGGCAAGGTAGAGCCCAAGGTCCCCGATCTCCCGGCGCGGCGGGAAGAAGCGTAACGGGACGAGAGGCGTAAAGTCATGATCGAACCGGTCATGTATTTCGGCATCGGCTTTCTGGCCGCGGCCCTGCTTGGGCTGCTGTTCCTCCCGCTCGTCCACAACCGCGCCGTGCGCCTCACCATGCGGCGGCTCGAAGCTGCGACCCCGCTGTCGATCGCCGAGATACGCGCCGACAAGGATCAGCTCCGTGCCGAGTTCGCCATGTCGACCCGGCGGCTTGAAATGAGCGTCGAGCACATGAAGGCCAGAACCACCAACCAACTGGCCGAGATCGGCAAGAAAACCGACGCCGTCAACCAGCTCAAGAGGGAGCTCAGCGAGAAGACTGCGGCAATCGCTGATCTGGAAACTCGCGATAAGGCGTTGCGCGACCAGTTGCGATCGACCGAGCAGGAATTCGACGTCAAATCCGCCGCCCTACACGACGCCGAGGTCGCGCTCGCCAACAAGCAGGAGGAATTAGCGAAGCTTATCGGCGAACTCGGCGAGCATTCGATCATCGCCGACAGTCAGCGCGTCGAGCTTGCCGCGCTGCGCACGCAGGTCGAAGCGATGAAAGTCAGCGTCGCCGAATACGACCGCACCGTGAGGGACACCGAGCAGAGACTGACACGAGAGCGCGGTGACGCCACCGCGACAACCGCGGATTTGCAGGCGGCGCGAAGCAAGCTCGCGAGCCTCGCCAGCCACGCCGAGGACCTCGAACGGCAGCTCCTGGTGCATACGACCGAAGCGCAAGCCCTGAAGCGTCGCGTCGGCGAGCTCGAAGCTCACGTGGGCGAGCAGGACCGCGCGTTGATCGAGCGCGACGATGAGCTCGCCAGACTGCGCAACGACGCCGAAGCGGCGCGCAAGATAGAAGCCGAGCTGCGCAGCGAGCTTGCCGCTGCGGGCGGCCGCACCGGCACCATCTCCGACAAGCACCGCTCCGATATCGCCAGGCTCGAAGCTCAGCTGTCCGCTGCCATAGAAGAGCGCGGCAAGCTCCAGCGTGAGCTCGGAACCATCAAGCGCGACGCCGAATCGGGCTGGACCTCGGAGCGCGTCGAGAACGCGCTGTTGCGCGAGCGCATCAACGATGTTGCCGCCGAGGTCGCCCGTCTCACCGCGGCGCTTGAAGGTCCGGACTCCCCGATCGAAGCCATGCTCGCCGCTGAGGCGCCCAAGCCCACGCAGAATACCGGCATCAACGGCGGCCGGGCCGAGACGCGCACCGGCGGCATCGATTCCCCGCAGGAAAGCAGAAGCACGCTTGCCGACCGCATCCGCGCACTGCAATCGACCGCCTCGCGCGCCGCGTCGTCGAATTAGCCTTTGGCCGAAACTTTGAGCCGATCATTCCGCGAAAGCGCGGAAGCCGACGAACCGCCGATCGAGCGGCAGCAAAGACGCTCGCTTGACACTGCGCCGAACGGCTCCTTATTAAGCCCATTGTTAATCGGACCGGGCGCTTAGCTCAGCGGGAGAGCGTTCCCTTCACACGGGAGAGGTCGTAGGTTCAATCCCTACAGCGCCCACCATTGAAATCAATGACTTAGGTCCCGTCGCCTGCGAGCGCGACCAGGTTTTGCCCAAGAAATTGTTATGCGAGGGTCTTCATTAGTTGCACTGGTTCGGATGATTCCTGCCGCGAATTCCCGCTTGCATTTCAAACTCCGTATTTGCTCCTCTCGCACAGCAACGCATGTGTCACCGCCTCGTTTGCAATGTTTGATTCGCCAAAGACGCGAAACGCGCATGGCGTCAGAGAACGTCTGTGATTTTTTTCTCGACAGTGGCTGCAACGCACCGAGGACCGCCGCGTATGGAAAGGCCCAGGCGCAGGCCAGACAGTTGCCGAACACCAATGCGGTGACGATAGGGGTCAGCATGACTCGCCTTCACTGCAGCACTTGTCCGCTTTCGCTACGGCTCTTCGATAGTTCTTGGGCCGCGATCGATGCTTCATCGAACAAAGCCGGCGCTTCATCTCTGATTGCCTTCATGGCTTCCAGGATGCGCTGCATCCCGGGCTGCCGCAAATCCTGGAGCGTGATGAATTTTATCTCAGTCATGGTTACATCCTCCGCATACTTGAAGGACTGTTTCCGTTATTTGCGCGTCAGGCGGTAGCGAACCGTGAACCCCCTGCAGATCGACGCACGCTCCTTGTGCTCCGAAAGCGCGAATCGGCACCCCGAATGGCAATTGCGGCCATCGGCGCTTCTTCCTCGTCGCGTTCCGAGTGGCTTAAACGGAGGCCAATGGCGCCAGGAAAGAACGGCGCCGGCGGATCGGGATCGCGTCTGAAATCCACCCGGACGACGTTGCTTTCACGCGCAATCACATGGCGATCGACGATGTTCAGCATGGAAACACCTTTTTTCCTACTGAACCAGCACGCCGCCGCCATTCGAGCGGTTGGGTGATTCGCGGCGCAGCAGGCCGCGGCGGTGATGCAGCACACGCCGATACCTGTGGCCGTTGGCTTGCCGATCAAGCGTCCGCAACGCTTCCATGATGTCATCAAACCGCACCGGAGCGCCGCGCGCATTTGAGCGAAGATCGGGCGCGGCCTCGATCGCGCAGGCGTCCGACGCCCATGATGCCAGAATGGCGCGCTTCTCATTGAGCGTGAGGTCCGGATCGTTCACGACCTCCGAAGGATGTCCGAACGCCTGCGCCGGGTGCAAAAGCTGGCTGAGATCATAGTCAT
>DATJYT010000172.1:0-5182 GCA_035499475.1 Xanthobacteraceae bacterium
GCAACGGCTGCGATTTCATCCGCGCCGGATCGTCGGGATCGCGGACCACCCAGACGCGGGTCTCCGATCCTTCGACGGCGAGCGCACCGGCGAGGGTCAGCCGATGCTCGAGCTTGAAGCTTGACCGGCCGCAAGCCACGACCTTGGTTTCGATCGTGACCGTATCACCGAAGCGCGTCGGCAGGCGAAACCGCGCGCGTGTCTCGAGCACCGGATGGCCGACGATGTCGTAGGCCTTGAGGTAATCGATCTTGTTCATGCCGAGCGCGCGTTCGACCAGCATCGTGGTTGAGACGTCGAAAATCTCGAAATAGCGCGCATAGAAGATGATGCCTGCGGGATCGCAGTCGCCCCATTCGATCCGGGTGGTGCGGGTGTTGGAGAGCATGAGGACGGATGACAGAGGACGGATGACAGGGTTCTCTTATCCCTTCGGCTAGCCCCTTGTCACTCTGCCTTCTGTCATCCGTCCTCCGTCATCTGTCCTCCGCTACCTCGGCGCCATGCGTAGCGCGCCGTCGAGGCGGATGACTTCGCCGTTGAGATAGCGGTTCTCGATCATGTGGCGCACCAGCGCGGCATATTGGGGCGGATTGCCGAGGAGTTTCGGAAACGGTACTGACGCGGCGAGGCTTTGTTGAGCCGCCTCGGGAAGTGCGTGCAGCATCGGCGTGGTGAAAATGCCCGGCGCGATCGCGTTGACGCGAATGCCGAACTGCGCGAATTCACGCGCCGCTGGCAGAACGAGCGCCACCACGCCGCCTTTCGAGGCCGCATAGGCCGCCTGGCCGATCTGGCCCTCATAGGCCGCGACCGAGGCGGTGCAGATGATGATGCCGCGCTCGCCGTCTTCGAGCGGGGCGAGGTTTTGCATGGCGGCGGCGGCAAGCCGCATCGCATTGAAGGTGCCGATCAGATTGATCCGGATGACATGCTCGAAATCGTCGAGCGGCATCGGCCCGTCGCGGCCGACAATGCGCTTGGCCGGTCCGACGCCGGCGCAGTTGATGAGGATACGCGCCGGCCCATGGTCCTTGGCGGCAGCGGCGAAGGCCGCCTCGGTCGCGGCGCCGTCGGTGACGTCGCAAGCGAGCGCGATGCCGTTGATGTCGATGGCGACCTCGGCGGCGGCTTTCTGGTTGACGTCGAAAATCGCCACCTTGGCGCCGGCCCCGGCCAGCATGCGCGCGGTCGCCGCTCCAAGTCCCGATGCGCCGCCGGTCACGACGGCGGCGTGTCCACGAATATCCATTCCGTTCACCTATGCTGCTTGCATCGTCCCCGCGACGATGACATGGGCCGGCGGCGATTGTGCATAAAGCTCTTCGACCAGCGCCGCGCGATGCGCCAGCACCGCGCGCTGGTTGATCGATCCTTTGTCGGTCATTTCGCCGATGTCGAGCGACGGCGGCTCGGCGAGCAGCATGGCGCGGGCGATGCGGTTCGATGCGCCGGTGCTGGTTTTCGCCAGCGTGTCGATGAGGCGTGAGAATTCCCGGCGCACGCGCGGATCGGCGAGAAGCGCCGCAGCGGGGACATCTTGAGGGACATCGGGTGCGAGCTTACGGCAGGCGTCGAGATCTGGAAACACCAGCGCGGCAATCTCGTCGCGCTCGGCGCCGGCGAGGACGACGTCGCGCACTAGCGGAGCACAATGCGCGATGAACGCGGCGCGCAACGGGCCGACGCTGGCCCAAGTGCCGGTCGCGAGCTTAAAGTCTTCGGCGAGGCGGCCGTCGAACAGGAGCCCCTTGGCCGGATCCAAGGGATCCGCGAACTTCAGCGCATCGCCGATCGTATAATAGCCCTCGTCATCGAACACGGCGGCGGTCAGGTCCGGCGCGCGCCAATAGCCCGGCGTGATATTGGCGCCTCTGAGCCAGGCCTCGAGCTTGTCGGCCCGCGGTACGAGCTTGAGTTCCACGCCCGGCAGCGGCACTCCGATATTGCCGGTGCGCTCGGTCTCCCATGTGCAAGCGAGCGCGGCCGGCGCGGTTTCTGTCGAGCCGAGGCTCGACAAAAAGATGATGCGCTCGCCGGTGGTCTTGACTGCAAGGCGCTGGAGTGGCTCGAGCACGTGCTGCGACAAGCTGGCGCCGGCATAGAACATCACCTTGAGCCGGCTGAAGAAGCTTTCGCGCAGCGCCCGGTCCGCTTCGAGGTACGGCAGCAGCATCTCGAAGCCCTTGGGTACATTGAAATAGATCGTCGGCGCGATGTCGCGCAGGTTGCGCGCAGTGGCCGCGATCGCGCCCGGCAGCGGCTTGCCCTCGTCGATATAGAGCGAGCCGCCGTTGTCGAGCACGAAATTGAAATTGTGGTTGCTGCCGAAGGTGTGATTCCACGGCAGCCAGTCCACCAGGACGGGCGGTTCGTCGGTGACGAAAGCGAGCCCGCAACGGATCATGGCCTGGTTGGCGCACAGCATGCGCTGCGTGTTGATGACGCCTTTGGGCTGACCGGTCGATCCCGATGTGAAAAGAAATTTTGCGATAGTGTCCGGGCCGACTTCGGCATGCGCCGCGTCGACTGCCGGCGTCGGCTGGGCCGCCGCCAATTCAGAAAACAACGTAGCGTGACGATCCGCAGGCGGGTTCGCCGTTACCACGACTTCGACATCGGAAGGCACCGCGGCGGCGATCGCGCGCGCGAAGGCGGTGCCATTGGCGGCAAACACCAGGCCGGGCGTCAGGATCCCGATGATGGTTTTGAGCTTGCCGAAATCCTGCGACAGCAGCGAATAGGGCACCGAGATCGGCGCATAGGGAACGCCGACATGCATCGCGGCAAGCGCGATGAGCGCATGCTCGATGTCATTGCCCGAGAGGATCGCGATTGGCCGCTCGGTCGAGAGATCGCGCCTCAACAGCGCCGCTGCGATCGAACGTACCGCCGCGAGCGTTTCCGCATAACTGAGCTTGCGCCAATCTCCGACGCTGTCGCGTTGCGCCAGGAAGACGCGATCCGGCGCGGCTTTGGCCCAGTGGACAAGCCGCTCGGTCAGTTTTTGTGGATGCGGCGGCAACGGATGTGGCGAGCGCATCAGGATCGTGCCGTCGCTGCGGCATTCGACTACGACATCTGCGGGCCCGAGCCGCACCGGCCGCAGCGGGGCGCAGTCGCCTTTCACGCGCGTCTTGGCAGGGGCGCTCGACATCTTAATTTTGCGTCACTTTGGGCGCGCGCTTTTCCAGAAAGGCCTTGAGCCGCGCTTTCGCTTCCTCGTCGCCCTGCGCGATGGCCGCTGCCAGCGCTTCGGTGACGAAGCCGGCGGCCGGATCGCTGCGGGCGATGCGCGGCAAAAGTTGCGTTACCGCGAAATTCGTGAACGGCGCATTGCCGGCGATGCGGTGCGCAATCTCGAGACCCTTGGCGAGGCCTTCGCCTTCGTCGACCAGATATTGCGTGAGCCCGATTGTGTGGCCTTCTTCGGCGCCGATGGTGCGGCCGGTGAGCATCATGTCCATGACACGGGCGGCGCCGATCAGTTGCGGCAGGCGCACCGAGCCGCCGCCGCCGACAAAAATGCCGCGCGTCGCCTCCGGCAGCGCATAGAACGCAGTACGCTCGGCGACGCGAATATGCGCCGCGGCAGCAAGCTCGAGGCCGCCGCCGACCACCGCGCCTTGCAGCACTGCGACCACCGGCGCCGGACCGAATTCGATCTGTTCGAAGACCCGATGCCAGAACCGAGAATGTTCGACACCGGCGGACACATTGAGTTCTCGCAATTCGGCGAGATCGAGCCCGGCGCTGAAATGGTCGCCCTCACCGCGAACCACGATGGCCTGGACATCATCTGGAACCGCGCTGAAAAAGGCCTCGATGCCGAGCACCGTCCCATCATCGAGCGCGTTGCGCTTTTCCGGGCGCGCCAATGTGAGCACGGCGATTGCGCCGCGCCGCTCCGCCTTGAGCGTCGACGGCAGCTTGGCGAATTCGGCTCCCGATGCCGGCCTAGTCATGTTGATCCCGCGCTTGCGGCGGCATTTGACCCTGTCCGCCGTGCCCCGTAAATAGCCTGCAATATAGCAAGCCGAGCAAGGCCTTCAGGGAGTAAGGGATGCGAGAGGTCTTCATTTGCGACGCCGCGCGCACCGCGATTGGCCGCTACGGCGGCGCGCTCGCCAAGGTGCGGACCGACGACCTCGCTGCCGTTCCCGTCAAGGCGTTGGTGGCCCGTAACAGCAAGGCCGATTGGTCGCGCCTCGACGAGGTGTTTTTCGGCTGCGCTAATCAGGCCGGTGAGGACAATCGCAATGTCGCGCGCATGGCGCTGCTCCTGGCGGGGCTGCCCGAGACTATTGCGGGGGTGACGGTCAACCGGCTCTGCGCCTCCGGCCTCAACGCGGTCGGCGACGCGGCCCGCGCGATCCGCTCCGGCGAGATGGACTTCGCCATAGCGGGCGGCGTCGAGTCGATGACGCGCGCGCCGTTCGTCATGGGCAAGGCCGGCGAGGCGTTCTCGCGGGCGGCGGAGGTTTACGACACCACGCTCGGCTGGCGCTTCATCAATCCGGTGCTGAAGGCGCAATACGGCGTCGACTCCATGGCGGAGACCGGGGAAAACGTCGCCGAGGAATATCAGGTCGCGCGCAAGGACCAGGACGCGTTCGCGTTGCGGTCGCAGCAGCGCGCCGGCAAGGCCGCCGCCGCCGGCTTTTTTGCCGAGGAGATCGTGCCGGTGGCTGCGCCCGGAGGCAAAGCCGGTCCAATCGTCGTCGATAAGGATGAGCATCCGCGTCCCGACACCACGCTCGAGAATCTGCAAAAGCTCAAGCCTATCGTGCGCAATCCGGGCACCATCACGGCCGGCAACGCGTCCGGCATCAACGACGGCGCTGCTGCGATCGTTCTGGCGAGCGAGGGCGCGGCGAAGGCGCACGGCCTGACCCCGCGCGCCCGCGTCCTCGGCATGGCCTCGGCCGGTGTGCCGCCGCGTATCATGGGAATCGGACCCGTCCCGTCGACGCGCAAGCTGATGGAACGGCTCGGACTGAAAATCTCCGATTTCGATCTGATCGAACTGAACGAAGCCTTCGCTTCGCAAGGTATCGCCGTGCTGCGGCAGCTTGGCGTTGCCGAGGACGCCGAGCACGTCAACCCGCATGGCGGCGCTATTGCGCTCGGCCATCCGCTCGGCATGTCGGGCGCTCGGCTCGCTTTGACCGCCGTGCACGGA
>DATJYT010000173.1:0-3873 GCA_035499475.1 Xanthobacteraceae bacterium
CGAAATCGACGTGCGAGATGTCGTGGCCGTCGGCGCGCAGCGTCTGCACGAACTCGGCGAGGATGCGGAACGCGGTCTCCATCCTGGCCAGATCCGTGATCTGGCTGCCGATGTGCATGTCGGCACCGGTCACCTTGATGCCCGGCAGCCGGGCGGCGCGGACATAGACCTCCCGGGCGTGGGCCAAGGGAATGCCGAACTTGTTCTCGGACTTGCCGGTCGAAATCTTCGCGTGGGTACCGGCATCGACATCGGGATTGACGCGCACCGAGACCCGCGCCGTGCGCCCAGTCTCGACCGCAAGCCGCGACAGCAGCTCGAGCTCGGGCTCGGATTCGACATTGATGCAAAGAATGTCGGCGGCGAGCGCGGCGCGCAGCTCGGCCTCGGTCTTGCCGACGCCGGAGAACAGGATCTTGCCTGGCGGAATGCCGGCGGCGAGCGCGCGCTTCAATTCGCCGCCCGAGACGACATCGGCGCCGGCGCCCAATTTTGCCAGCGTGCGCAGCACCGACTGGTTGGAGTTCGCCTTCATGGCGTAGCAGACCAGAATTTCCTCGCCGGCAAAGGCTTCCGTGAAGACGCGATAGTGCCGCTCCAGCGTTGCCGTCGAATAGCAATAGAACGGCGTTCCGACCTGTGCCGCGAGATCGGCAAGGCTGACGGCTTCGGCGTGCAGGACGCCGGCCCGGTAGTCGAAATGATTCATGCGGAACTAGTTACCGAGAAGCGGGTCGAGAATAAACGGCTTAGTCTTGCTGCCTTTGGGCGCAACGGGACCAGTGTCGGGCGCCGCATTGAAGAGGCCCGGTTTGGCGGCGGCATCGGTATCGGTCGAGGTCGGCGCGACATTGGTGGTCGGCGCATAGGCGGTCGGCGGCGCGTCCAATGGACCCTTGCGGCCGCAGGCCCCAAGCGCCAAGGCGGCGACGGCAAGCACGATGACGGCCCATCGCCCGGACGTCCGGCTCAGTTCACGAGTCACGACAGAATCCCCAATGCGCGCCGCACCATACAGAGATTGGTTTCCGCTGGCGAGGGCAGAAGAACCATGAAATTGCAGCGAAATTCCAGCACTGGGTCCTATTTCCGCTGTTTTTCGAGCCGCTTCGCCCAGGCTTTGGCCTGCGCCAGCACGTTCTTCGGCGCAGTGCCGCCATAGCTGGTGCGGCTGTTCACGGAGGCGTCCACCGCGAGCACTTTGAGCGCCTCGGCGGTGATCTTCGGCTCGACCTCCTGCATGGCCTTCAGCGGCAGCTCATGCAGCGCCATGCCCCGGCTGGAGGCGAGCGCGACGATGCGCCCGGTGACATGGTGGGCCTCGCGGAACGGCATTTTCAGCGTCCGCACCAGCCAGTCGGCGAGATCGGTCGCCGTCGCATAGCCGTCGCCGGCAGACGCCTTCATCCGCGCCTCATCGGGTTCGAGATCGGCGACCATGCCGGTCATCGCGCGAATCGCAAGCGCCAGCGCAGCAAAGGCCTCCATTGCGCCCTCTTTGTCCTCCTGCATGTCCTTCTGGTAGGCAAGCGGCAGGCCCTTCATCACGATCAGGAGCCCCGTCAGCGCGCCGATCACGCGGCCGGTCTTGGCGCGGACGAGCTCGGCCGCATCCGGATTGCGCTTCTGCGGCATGATCGAGGAGCCGGTGGTGAACTTGTCGCTGAGGCGCACGAGGCCGACGAGCGGCGAGGTCCACACCACGATCTCTTCGGCAAGGCGCGACAGGTGCACGGCGCATATCGAGGCGGCCGACAGGGTTTCCAGCACGAAATCGCGATCGGAGACTGCATCCAGCGAATTGGCCATCGGCCGGTCGAAGCCAAGCGCTTTCGCCGTGGCGTCGCGGTCGATCGGAAACGACGTGCCGGCAAGCGCTGCCGCGCCCAGCGGCGATTCGTTCAGCCGCTTGCGCGCGTCGGCGAAGCGGCCGCGATCCCTCCCCGCCATCTCGACATAGGCGAGCAGATGATGGCCGAAGGTCACGGGCTGCGCGGTCTGCAGATGGGTGAAGCCCGGCATCACGGTCGCGGCATGTTCGGTCGCGCGGGCGACCAGCGCCTCCTGGAATGCGGCGAGCGCCGCATCCGTCTCGTCAATCACGTCGCGGACATAGAGGCGGAAGTCGGTTGCGACCTGGTCGTTGCGCGAGCGCGCGGTGTGCAGCCGCCCGGCCGCCGGCCCGATCAGCTCGGACAGGCGCGACTCGACGTTCATATGGATATCTTCCAGCGCGCGCTTGAAGTCGAAGGCGCCCTTGGCGATCTCGCCGAGAATCGTGTCGAGGCCCTTGCCGATATTCCTTGCATCCGACGCGCTGATGATGCCCTGCTCGGCAAGCATGGCGGCATGCGCCTTGGAGGCGGCGATGTCCTGGGCGTAAAGATGCCGGTCGACGTCGATGGAGACATTGATTTCCTCCATGATCGCATCGGGGCGATCGGAAAACCGCCCGCCCCACATCTTGTTGCTCATGACGTCGTGCTCATCTGCCGTTCACATCCGCGCGCGGACCCCTTTGCCGCACTGGCCGGCCGTAATATAGGCCCCTGCATAGCCGTAACTGCCACAAAATGACAAACGATATGCCCGATCATCCCCCGTCCCTTGCGCCGGCGCTGCGCCGCGTGCCGATCGCAATTGCGGCTGTCGTGATCGGCGGACTTATCGGATATGCCGGAATCCATGGGCTCGGCGGGCTTAAGGGGGATGCGGGCGATCCCGCCTGCCGCGCGGCGGTCGATACCGCCAGACGGCTCGCGCCGCTCGTCCATGGCGAGGTGGCCGCGCTCACCATGGCGACCGCGCCGCTAAAACTCCCCGACCTTGGCTTCGAAGACACCGAGGGCAAGTCCAGGAGGCTCTCCGACTGGCGCGGAAAGACCGTGCTGGTGAACCTGTGGGCGACCTGGTGCGTGCCCTGCCGGCGCGAAATGCCGGCGCTGGAGAGCCTGCAGGAAAAGCTTGCGGGACCGAATTTCGAGGTGGTGGCGATCAATATCGACACCCGCGATCCGGACAAGCCGAGGAGTTTCCTGAAAGAGGCCAACCTGACCCGGCTCGGTTATTTCAACGACCAGAAAGCCAAGGTTTTCCAGGATCTTAGGGCCATAGGCCGAGCTGTGGGGATGCCGACCTCGGTGCTCGTCGACCCCCAGGGCTGCGAGATCGCGACCATTTCCGGCCCGGCCGACTGGGCGAGCGACGACGCAATCAAGCTGATCACGGCGGCTGTGAAGCCGTCCGCCTCGTGAGATCAGGCTGCGACGTTGAGATTACCGCCGATGCCGGAGCCGACATTGGCAAGCGAAAGGGTCTGCTGAGCACCGCCGAGCAGGGTCAGCACCGCGGATTTCTGGGCGTCGAGGTTCTGTTTCAGCACGACCGTTCCAATCTGCGACTGAACCGCCCCCGTCTGATTGGCCAGCACGGCCGCCACCAGGCTCATATCCATACGCAACACCCCAAGTTCCCGACTGAATCTAGGGCGAGAAGGTTAACGAAGGGTGGAGAAGGGGTTGAGCAACGAAATCACCGCGTCGGGACCGGCTTGGCGCCACGATAGTCGTAGAAGCCGCGCTGGGTTTTACGCCCGAGCCAGCCGGCTTCGACATATTTCACCAGGAGCGGACACGGCCGATATTTGGAGTCGGCGAGCCCCTCATGCAGCACCTGCATGATCGACAGACAGGTGTCGAGACCGATGAAGTCGGCGAGCTCGAGCGGGCCCATCGGGTGATGCGCGCCGAGCTTCATCGCCGCATCGATCGCCTCGACATTGCCGACGCCCTCATAGAGCGTGTAGATCGCCTCGTTGATCATCGGCAGCAGGATGCGGTTGACGATGAAGGCGGGAAAATCCTCGGATACCGC
>DATJYT010000174.1:0-14364 GCA_035499475.1 Xanthobacteraceae bacterium
GAACCGTCTTCGGCGAGCGAAGTCGAGATCGCCTATACGCGCGGCGGCGAAGTCTTTTCGGTCCGCGCGCGCGCCTGCGTGCTCGCCTGCTACAACATGATGATTCCCTATCTGTGCCCCGAATTGCCGGAAAGGCAGAAGGAGGCACTGCGGTATCTCATCAAGACGCCGCTGATCTACACCAGCGTGGCGCTGCGCAACTGGACCGCATTCAAGGCGATCGGTATTTCGTCGGTCTACGCGCCCGGCTCGTATTATTCCTCGCTGTCGCTCAATCAAGTCGTCGACATCGGCGATTATCGCAGCGTCCGCTCGCCGGACGAGCCGATGCTGGTCCGCATGGTGAGGACGCCCGCGCAGCCGGGATTGCCGGAGCGCGACCAGAACCGCGCCGGGCAGCACGACATTCTCAACACCAGTTTCGAGACTTTCGAGCGCAACACCCGCGACCAGCTTGGGCGAATCCTCAAAGCCGGCGCTTTCGACCCGGCGCGCGACATCACCGCGATCACGGTCAATCGCTGGCCGCACGGATATGCCTATGAGTACAATCCGCTGTTCGACCCGGATTGGCCGGAGGGCGAGCAGCCGAATGTGATTGGTCGCGCCCGCTTCGGCCGCATCGCCATCGCCAACTCCGATGCCGGCGCTGCCGCCTATACCGATTCCGCCATCGATCAGGCTTACCGCGCGGTGCAGGATTTGTTGCAAGCTTAATAGAGCAGCCTGCGCAACGCTGGACGCTGTTCTGCGGTCCCATTCATTGCAATGCCGCGTGGTTCGCGATACTGACAGCGCGCGCATTCATCGGTGGCCGGGAGCGCGGCCGTAAGTCGATTGCCTGAAAGGTGCAGCGGTGCAGAAAGCAAAAGGGCCGGGCCTCTCCAAGCAAGAGCTGCGCGACCAGGCCGAGCGCCTGGTGAAGGAGGCGATGGAGCGCAAAGGCCTCGAGGTCAAACAGGGCCAGACCCGCATCGAGGCCAAATGCGGCAAGTGCGGCGCGCCAAACCGGGTCTCGGCCGCGCCCGGAGAGGTTCGGGTGGCGTTCGCATGCAAGGAGTGTGGCGCCAAGCAAAGGACGCTGTGACGCCGCGCCGTAGCGTGCGGCGTTTCATCGGTCCGGCGGAACCGTCCAGGACAGCATGACCGCAGCGCCCGGCCCGTTCTTCGCATTGGCGCTGGCGTCGATTTCGTTGATCGGGCCGCTGGCGGTTCATCTGTTCATGCCGGTGATCCCGGCGGTGAAAGCCGGGCTCGGACTTTCCGACGCGGCGGCACAACTCACGTTCAGCATCGCGCTGTTCGGCATGGCCTTCGCAACGCTGGTCTATGGCTCGCTGTCGGACCGTTATGGGCGGCGGCCGGTCCTGCTTTCCGGCCTGTGCCTTTTTCTCGCCGGAAGCGCGGTTTCGGCGCTGGCCAATTCGGTGTTGACGCTGGTGCTCGGCCGGCTGGTCCAGGCGCTCGGCGCCGGCTGCGGCGTCACCTTGGTGCGTGCCATCGCCCAGGACGTCTACGGCCGCGAGCGGCTGGTCAAGGCGATCGCCTATCTGACCATGTTCTACACCATCGGCCCGATGATCTCGCCCATGGTCGGCGGCATCCTGATCGACGCTTTCGGCTGGCGCAGCGTGTTCGGCTTTGCGCTCCTCCTCGGCGCCGTCATCACGCTCAATGCTTATCTCGCGGTTTTTGAATCCCACCCGCCGACCGGCGCGCCCAGACCCGGCAGCTTGTTTCGCGACTATCTCGCGTTGTTCAGCCACCTCCGCTTCACCGCCTTTGTGCTGCAAAGCGGACTCCTCACGGGATCGTTTCTCATCATCGCGACGGCGGCATCGAGCCTGATGAAAGAGGTGCTGCAACGTCCGTCGACCGAGTTCGGCCTTTATTTTTTGTTGTTTCCATTCGGCTTCCTGTCCGGCAATTTCATCACCAGCCGCATCGGCAATCGCGTCGCCAACGAGACCATGGTGCTGGCCGGATCGGTGCTTTCGACCGCCGCGGTGGCGACGCAATCGGTCTTGCTGCTGAGCGGGCATCTGACGCCGCTTGTTTTGTTTGCGCCCGGCTATTTCATCACCCTTGCCCAGGGCATTTCACTTTCCTATGCACAATCCGGCGCCATGGAGACCAATCCGAAGCTTGCCGGCACGGCGGCCGGCGTCGGCGTGTTTGTGCAGAATTTCTGCGGCGCGGCCTTTGCACAACTCTATGGATTTGTCGCCGACGGTACGCCGATGCCGCTGGTTCAGGTGACCGCCGCCAGCGCGCTCTGCGGGCTCATCGTCGGCATTCTGCCTTTTTTCGCGGCAAGAGAGCGGCGCCCGCTAAATCCTTAATAATTGCGGAATGATTCGGCCCGATATTGCAAAATGCGGATCGCGCCGCCACGATGTCACTTGGGCGAGGGGAGGGCGCTACGTGATTACCGTTCCCGAATTGGCGGCCGAGGCGTTAGGGACCTTTCTGGCCGACCATATGAGTCGGCGGTTCGCGTCGACTCATGCCGGCCTGACCGAACTCGTTCCGTCCGTGGCGCGGCTCGCTCTCGAATGTATCGGCAACAGCGACGCGCTCTATCACAATGTCGAGCACACGATGCTGGTGACGCTCGTGGGCTACGACATCCTGCGCGGCCGCGCGTTGCTGACGCCGACGTTTCCGAGCGATTTTGCCCACGTCATGGTGTCGTGCATGTTGCACGACATCGGCTATGTGCGCGGTGTCCTTAAAGGCGACGGGCCCGACGGCTACGTGGCCGACTTCAAGGGCAACAAGGTGAAGCTGCCGCGCGGCGCGTCCGACGCGGCGTTGCTGCCGTATCACGTCGACCGATCGAAAATCTTCGTGATGGATCGCATCGCCAAAATCGAGCTGCTCGACGCCAACCGGATCGCTCGCGCCATCGAATTCACACGCTTTCCGGCGGAGCACGAACCGGAAGGGGATGGTGACGAAGAAGGCTTGCTGGTGCGGGCCGCCGATCTGATCGGCCAGCTTGGCGACCCGCATTATCTGCGCAAGGCCAACGCGCTCTATCACGAGTTCGAGGAAGTCGGGATGAATAAGCAGCTTGGCTACACCTCGCCGGCCGATCTCACCGATCTTTACCCGCAATTCTATTGGAACAGCATTTCAGCGCAGATCCAGACCGCCATCCGCTATCTCAACGTCACTTCGAGCGGGCGGCAGTGGATCGCGAATCTGTACAGCAACATCTTCCGCGCCGAGCGCGAGCTCAGCCTTTCGGGGCCGCAGCGCTGAACCGCGGCACGACCTCCGCCGCTACCGTCCGGTGAAGCCGAACAGCAAGAGCAACATGCCGAGCGCTGACGAGGCGAACAGCGTAACGACGGCGCTGACCTTGAAGCGCAGCACGGCGATCGCCGCCACGATGAACAGGAGCAGCGCCCAGGGATCGAGGCTCTCGATGCTCGGCACGTCGAAGTTAAGCCAACCGTAGTCCACCGGCTCGACCACATGAAAGAGCGTGCGGATGCCGAACCACACCGAAAGATTGATGATCATGCCGACCGCGGCGGAGGTCACGGCGCGCAACGGTCCGTCGAGTAGCGGCGTTTCGCGCAGCCCTTCGATGAACGGCGCCACCACAAATATCCACAGGAAGCACGGCGCAAACGTCGCCCACGTCGCCAGCAGCCCGCCGAACGTGCCGGCGAGGAGCGGCGGCAGAATGCCCGGATCGCGGTAAGCCGCCATGAAGCCGAGAAACTGCGTGACGATCATGATGGTGCCGGGCACCATCTCCCCCATTGCGATGCCCTCCTGCATCTCGCGCGGTGAAACCCAGTGATAGGAATCGACCACCTGCTGCGCCGCATAAGCGATGACCGCATAGTCGCCGCCGATCGCCATCGTCGCTACTTTGCTGAATAGCAATGCAATCTGGCTAAAGATGTTGGAGGGGCCGAGGATGGTCAGCAGCAGGACCACGGGCAACAGCCACGCCGTAATGCAGGTGCCGAGCGCGCGGATGAATTGCTTGCTGCTTGGCCGCGTATGGTCCGGCAACGCAATTTCATGAGGCAGGAGTTCGCGGCCGGGCGCAGCCTTGAAAGAAGACGTGAAGCCGGGCAGGTCCAGCATGGCCGCGCTGAACCCCGCTGCAGCGGCGACCACGATGATCACTGGAAACGAAATCTTCAGGAACGCCGCGATGAACGCGAACCCCGCGAAAGCGAGCATGGTGCGGGTCGGCAGCACGGAGCGGCCGAAGCGCAGGATTGCCTCGACCATGATGGCGAGAATCGCCGGCTTGACGCCGAGAAAGATCGCCTGCCCAATGTCGGATTCGGCGCCGGTCACGAACCCGAACGACAGCGCCATCATGCAGATTGCTCCAGGCAGGATGAACAGCGTGCCGGCGATGGCGCCGCCGATCATGCGGTGTGACAGCCACGCGATGTAGATCGCGAGCTGCTGGGTCTCGGGCCCTGGCATCGCGATGCAGTAGCTGAGCGCATGAAAGAAGCGGTCTTCGGAAATCCAACGCCTGCGCTCGACGCACAGTCGGTGCATAGTGGCGATTTGCAGGGCTGGGCCGCCGATCCCCGCGATCGAGACGCGCAGCCACACCTTGAAAACGTCGCGCAAGCGCTGGCGCAAAGCCGCGCTGTCATCGGAGCTTGCCTGGACGGCTGAATCCATCCTTGTACGTCAACCATCCGGCCTGGAATTGCAAGAGACGGCGACGGCGTATATGCGTGCCGTCGCGAGGAAGAGCGGGGAAAATCTCATGACCGAGCAATGGAATAAATACGGTGCGACCGCGGCGCGCCCGCAGGGCCGTCCGGGCCGCGAGGTGCGGCCACAAAGCGTAACGATCGACATCCATTCCCACGTCGCGGTGCCGCAGGCGGCGCAATTTGTCGCGCCGCATCTCGACATGGCGACCGTGCCGCTCGCCCATTTCGCCACGCCGGATTCCAAAGCGCTGACGCAGAAGCAGGAAGCCGACATCCGCGCCCGCCGCGATCACGCGCATCGGCTGGCCGATCTCGACGCCATGGGCATCGACATGCAGTTGATCGCGCCGCCGCCGCTGCAATGCTATTACACGGTGCCGCTCGACATCGCGGTCAAGGCCGCGCAGATCGTCAATGACGGCATCGCCGAATTCTGCGCCGTCAAGCCCGACCGCCTCAAAGGCTTCGGCACGGTGCCGATGCCTGATGGCGAGGAGGCGGCAAAGGAGCTCGAGCGCTGCGTCAAGACGCTTGGCTTCACCGGCGTGCAGATCATCACCAATGTCGCCGGCAAGGAATTGTCGGACCCCGCCTTCGCGCCGTTCTGGAAGAAGGCCGAGGCGCTCGGCGTGCTGGTGGTGATCCATCCCAACGGCTTCACGGAAGCGGGGCGCTTCCAGCGCTTCTATTTCAACAACGTCATCGGCAATCCGCTGGAGACGACGATCGCGCTGCATTACCTGATCTTCGACGGCGTGCTCGAGCGCCATCCCAAGCTCAAAATCCTGGCGGTGCATGGCGGCGGCTATCTCGGCGCCTATCCGGGACGCATCGATCACGCCTGGGGCGCGCGCTCGGACGCCCACGGCGACCTGCCGCACCCGCCGACGACTTATTTGAAGCGCATCTACGTCGATACCGTCGTGTTCACGCCGTATCAGCTTGCCGAACTGGTGCGCGTGTTCGGCGCCGACCACGTCGTCATGGGCACGGACTATCCGTTCGACATGGCCGATTTCGATCCGGTCGGACATGTCGCCGGCGTTCCGGGATTTGATGCCTCGACGATCGCCGCGCTCGCCGGCGACAATGCCAGGAAATTGCTCGGTCTCTGAGCCGACTGAGCGAGGCTGAAAACGATTAACTCGCCTTCTTGTGCTTGGCGGCCGGCCGCGTGGTCTTGCTTTGCCGTCCGTTGCCGCGCTTGCCCCGCTCGCCGCCCTTGCCGGCCTTGAGGCTCTGCCGCAGCGCATCCATCAGATTGATCACGTTGGACTTGCCGGGCTCCTTGAGCGGCTCGATCTTCTCGCCCTTCTGTTTCTTGCGCAGCAGCTCCTTGAGCGCGTCTTCGTATTCGTCCTGGAATTTCTCGGGTTGAAATTTTCCGCGCTTGGTGTCGACGATGTGGATGGCGAGATCGAGCATGTCCTTGGCGACCTTTTGATCTTCGATGCCGTCGAAATAATCCTTCTCGTCGCGAACCTCGTAGGGGTAGCGCAGCGTGATGCCCATCATGCCCTTGCCGCGTGCTTCGATGGCGATGATGTGCTCGCGCGAGGTGAACACGACCTTGCCGACGGCGACCATGCCTTCCTTGCGAATGGCTTCGCGGATCACCGCGAAGGCTTCCTGCCCGACGTCGCCGTCCGGGACAATGTAATACGGATCGCGCAGGAACAATTCGTCGATGTCCGACTTCGGCACGAATTCATCGATCTCGATGGTGCGCTTGCTCTCGATCGCGACGGCTTCGAGCTCCTCGGGATCGAGCTCGATATATTCGCCCTTGCCGACCTCATAGCCTTTGACGATGTCGGACTGCTGGACCTCTTCGCCGGTCTCGGAATCGACTTTGCGGTACCTGATCCGATTGCCGGTGTCCTTGTTGAGCTGATGAAAGCTTATCTTCTCGCGCTCTGATGTCGCCGGATAGATCGAGATCGGGCAGGACACCAGCGAGAGTTTCAGGAAGCCTTTCCAATACGCACGCGGGGCCACGGGCTTCTCCTACGCAAAAGCACAAGCACAAGGTCATATCGAAAGAGCGATTGCGCCCGGAGTCAATGCACGACTGGTTTTGCCGTTCCGCAGGCGGTGTTCGCACTTTGTGCTCAGAAATTGGGTCGCTTTCGGCAGCCACCGGACGGGCTGGAGGCGCAGTCGGGGGCAATGGGCCCGCCGCCAGGGCGTTGCCGGTTTGGGCCGAAGCCAGTATCGAATAAAGGCCCCCTCGATGCGGGGCCTCCCAGGAGGTCCCGATGGTCGCAAATTGGACATTGCCCCGTGCGACGGCATCGGCGGCGTTATCTGAGGCGGTATGGCCAGCATCGACACTTTAGGCCCGATTCCGGGGTCCGAGGAGGTGAAATTCCTCGGCCGGGAAGGCGCTTATTGGCGGCTGCGCATCAAAGGCGCGGTCCTGGTCATCGCGACGCTCGGCATCTACCGGTTCTGGCTCGCCACCGACGTGCGACGTTTTTTGTGGTCAAACACCGAGATCGCCGGCGAGACGCTGGAATATAACGGGCTGGCGACCGAGTTGCTGGTCGGCTTTCTGTACGCCATCGCCATCCTGGTCCCGCTCTACATGGCGATCGCCACGGTCACGCTTGCCGGCACGTTGGTGCTGACGTCATTCGCCCTCGGCCTCGTGCTGCTGGGGCTGCTCGGCCAATTCGCGCTCTATCGGGCGCGGCGCTATCGGCTCACCCGCACGATCTTTCGCGGCGTACGGTTCGATCAGCGCGGCTCGGCCTGGGCCTATGCGCTGCGCGCGCTGGCGTGGTGGGCGCTGATCGTTCTCACCATCGGACTTGCCTATCCGTGGGCGCAGGCCAGCCTGCAACGCTTCAAGATGGGCAACACCAGCTACGGCAACCTGCCCGGGCGTTTTGAAGGCTCCGGGTCGCTCTTGTTCCTGCGTGGACTGCCGATGTGGTTCCTGGTGGTCGGCCCGCTGGTCATCGCCGTCGCCACGCTTTCGGCCACGACCGATTGGGACGCGCTGAGCGAAATGCTCGCGCATGACGACGACACCGTCGGCGTGCTGGTCGACAACCTACTGCTCGGCCCGGCCTACCGCATCGTGCTGCCGTGCCTCGGCGCGAGCTTCGCCGCCATCTTGCTGCTCTATCCGCTGTTTCAAACGATAACGATGCGCTGGTGGATTTCAGGGCTGCGTTTCGGCGACGTCGCCGCCGCCTCGCGGCTGCGCTGGACGCAGGTTTATGCGGTCTATCTCCGCTTCGCGCTTTACATGCTTTTGTTCGCGCTGGTTGCGTCCGCCGCCGGCGTTGTATGCGTGTTCGTGATCGCCGCTCTGCTCGGCCCAGGACACGATTCCAACCCCACCGAGATCGCCGCGACCGTGATTACGGTCGCGCTCTATGTCGTCGTGGTACTCGGGATTTCGACGATCTATCAGGTCGCCGTAACGTTCGCGATGTGGCGGCTCAGCGCCCGGTCGGTCGAGCTTGCCGGGGCGCGGGCCCTTGAATCCGTCCTGGCGGAAGGCGCGCCGAGTTCGGCGCTGGGCGAGGGCCTGGTCGACGCTTTGGGTGTCGGGGGCATCTGAGGCGCCATGCTGACCGGTACGCCAGCCTTTGCCAGCGCCTTCGTCGTGCCGCGCGGCCCCGGCCTATTCTTCGACGGCAAGAGCAGCGCGCGCATCGACGTCTGGGTGGAAATCACCGAAACCGGTCTGCGCATCTTGTCGGTCGACCGGAGCGTTCTCGGCGAATGGCCGTTCGAGGTTCTGCGCCGTCAATCGGCGCCCGAGGGTGTTCTGCGGCTCGGCCGCAGCGACGACACCGTGCTGGCGCGCCTCGAACTGCGCGATCAGGCCCTCATCGACGCCGTCGAGGAGCGCGCCGATGCGCTCGACCGCACTGGCGCGACCGAACGGGCGGTGCGGCGCAAGGTGGTGCTGTTGAGCTTCGCGGCCATGGCGTCGCTGATGGTCAGCGGCATTTTCGGCTTGCCGGTCCTGGCGGACCGGGTCATTCCGCTCATTCCTCTTTCGGCCGAGGTGAAGCTCGGCAACGCGGTCGACAAGCAGATCCGCTCCGCGCTCGATACCCGCCATCTCGGGCAGGCTTTCCAGTGCGGCCAGGCCGCGGACGAAACCGCCGGACGCGATGCGCTCGCGCGGCTCGTCGGGCGGCTCGAAACGGCGGCGGCGCTGCCGCTCAGCCTCCGCATCGAGGTCGTGCGCCGGCGCGAGCCGAACGCCTTCGCGCTGCCGGGCGGGCGCGTCTATGTTTACGAGGGGCTGATCGACGAGGCGCAGTCGCCCGACGAGCTCGGCGGCGTTCTGGCGCACGAGATCGGTCACGTCGCGCGCCGCGACGGCACGCGCACGGTGCTGCAGACGGCGGGCTTGTCGTTCCTGTTCGGCATGATGCTCGGCGATTTCGTCGGCGGCGGCGCCGTCGTCATCGCCGCCAAAACGGTGCTGAGATCGTCCTATTCCCGCAGGGTCGAGGGCGCGGCCGACGCCTACAGCGTGGCGCTGATGAGCAAGGCCGGTGGCGATCCGCGCGCGCTCGGCGTGATCCTGGCCCGCATCGTCACCGACGATGATGAAGGCATCAAAATCCTCAGCGATCATCCCGACACCAAGGACCGCATCAACGCGATCAACGCGGCCGAAGCGCCGGCCGGGACGACGCCGCTTCTTGACGCCGCCGACTGGAGCGCGCTCAAACAGATTTGCGGGCCGCTGCCGGCAGGCCGGTTGCCCGGCAACGGACCGCCGATGAAAGTGCAAGGCCATGGCGCGACGCCGCATCCCTGAAGAACCGCCGTCGCGCCTTGCCATCTGGGCGCGCCGCGTCGCGCTGTTTTCCCTGGCGGCGACGTTCATCGCGGTGATCATCGTGCGCTCGGGCGCGCTCGAAATCGTGCCGGCCTTGTCCACCCTCGCCGGCGCGCTGGTGCTCGCGGTCGTCGCTATCCTGATGGCGCTCGGCGCCGGTGTCGTCATCTGGTTCGAGGGCGTCGGCGGCTTGCGCGAAGCGGTCTCGGCATTCTTCATCGGGCTGGCGTTGATTTCCTATCCGCTTTATCTCGGCATCAAGGCCTATCGTCTGCCCGCGATCTACGACATCACCACCGATCCGATCGACCCGCCGCGGTTCGACGCCATCGCGCGGCTGCGGCCGCGCAACGCCAACCCGATCACTTATGCGGGTCTCTATACCGCCGAGCAGCAACACGCCGCCTATTCGGATATCGAACCCGACGTCACCGATTCCACGCCGCAGGAAGCCTACAACGCGGCCATGAAGGTCATCACCAAGCGCAAGTGGCGCGTCGTCGATGCGCGTCCGCCGCAAGGCGGCATGCCGGCCATTCTCAATGCCCGCGCGGCGCAGCCGACCGTCCTGCGCGACGGCATCATCGAGGCGATCGCGCGCACGCCGATCCTCGGTTTCCGCGATGACGTGGTGGTGCGGGTGCGCGCGACCAGCGATGGCGCGCGGATCGACGTGCGTTCGGCCTCGCGTTACGGCCGTCATGACTTCGGCACCAATGCGGCGCGCGTGCGCGCGCTCATCGACGATATCGACGACGTCCTGTCAGCGCCACAGCCGGAGAAGAAGTCGGCGCCACCACCCAAGCTTCCTCAGCCCGCAGCCAAGGGCGCCTCGGCCAGGCGGTAGGTGCCGCTGATCGACGGCAGGCCCTCGGTCGCGACCACGCCGCGCGCCACCAGGTCTTCGAGGTGCGCCAGCACCGATAGCGAGGCGGCGCCGACGAGCCGCGGATCGAGCCCGATATAGATCGCTTTCACCATGGTCGGGATGTCGGCTTCGCCCTTGCCAAGCCGGTGCAGGATGGATGTCTCGCGGCCCCGCCGGTGTTCGATGCAATGTTGCACGAAGCGCGGCGCCTCGCGCACCGGCGCGCCGTGGCCCGGCAGGTAGATCGGCTCTTGGCGCCGAGCGAGCTTGTGCAGCGAGGCCATGTAGTCGCTCATGGCGCCGTCGGGCGGCGCGACAATGGTCGTCGACCACGCCATCACGTGATCGCCGGAGAACAACAGGTTCGCTTCCTTGAACGCATAAGCCATGTGGTTGGCGGTGTGGCCCGGCGTCGTCACCGCTTCGAGCGTCCAGCCGTCGCCCGTTATCGTATCGCCATCGTGCAGCGTGATGTCGGGGCGAAAGTCCATGTCGCCCGAGGCGTCGAGCCGGCGCGTGTCGCCGATATGCAGCGGCCGCGACGCGCGGTGCGGGCCTTCAGCGTAAACTTTTGCGCCGGTCGCAGCTTTGATCTTGGGCACCGCCGGGGAATGGTCGCGGTGGGTGTGGGTGACGAAGATATGAGTGACGGTCTCGCCGCGCACGGCGTCGAGGAGCGCCGCGATATGCGCCTCGTCGAGCGGGCCGGGATCGAGGATCGCGAGCTTGCCGCGGCCGATGATGTAGCTCACCGTGCCCTTGAAGGTGAAAGGGCCGGGATTGTTGGCCACCATGGCGCGGACGCGCGGGGCGACTTCCTTCACGCGGTCGGGTTCGAGATCGAAGCTTTTGTCGAAGGGAATGTCATCGGCCATAAGGCCAAGGTAGCAAACCTCGGCCTTATCGCCAGCCGCACGGCGCTGGATGTTCCATGCCGAAATGGCAGCCCAGGAAATGATCGGGTTCCACAAATAAAAAGAGCCCCGGTGCCGGGATCTCCGGGGCTCCAGCAATCTCATTCAACACGAGGAGTGAGACCAAGATCGCCGCACCAAGCTATGCACGCCGCGTGCCAAGTTCGCCGCACATGGAGGGCCGCTTGGAATCTCAGGAATTTTTTGTGCTCCGCGCCGGAACGGCCGAGTCTGGTCGTCCAGCGGGCGCTCGCTGGTTAAATTGGAGGCAGGAAACGGGGCGAATGGCGAATAGCGAATGGCGAGTGGGGGCAGGGCGGCCTTTCCCCTATTCGCTACTCGCCGGCCCGCAGGGGCCTAGAACGGCGTCCGGCTGCGGATCGCCGCCGCCAGAGTGCCCTCGTCCAGATAGTCGAGTTCGCCGCCGACCGGCACGCCGTGGGCCAGCCGTGTCACCTTGACGCCGGCGTCGTGCAGCAGGTCGGTAATGTAGTGCGCCGTGCTCTGGCCGTCGACGGTCGCGTTGAGCGCGAGGATCACTTCCGTTACCGCCGGATCGTGGGCGCGCTTGATTAGCGCATCGATGGTGAGATCGTCCGGCCCGATGCCGTCGAGCGGCGACAGCGTGCCGCCGAGCACGTGATAGCGCGCGTTGATGGCGCGCGCCCGCTCCAGCGCCCACAGGTCGGCGACATCAGCGACGACGACGATGGCGGCCGGATCGCGGCGCGCATCGGTGCAGACCGTGCATGGATTCTGCGTATCGATATTGCCGCAGATGCGGCAGATTTCGATCTTCTCGATCGCGGTTTGCAGCGCCGCGGCAAGCGGCGCCATGAGCAACTCGCGTTTCTTGATGAGAAACAGCGCCGCGCGGCGCGCGGAACGCGGGCCGAGCCCGGGCAGGCGAGCCAGGAGCTGGATCAGGCGCTCGATCTCGGGTCCGGCCGCGACGTTCATTTCCCCTCGCGGCGCGCGTTGCAGTGACTCCGCATCAAAACAGCTTCAGTCCCGGCGGTAGCGGCAGGCCGCCGGTCAGCGACTGCATCTTGTCCTGCAGCGTGGTTTCGAGCTTGCGCCGCGCGTCGGCGTGAGCGGCGACGATGAGGTCTTCGAGGATTTCCTTCTGGTCGGGCTTGAGCAGCGTGTCGTCGAGCCGCGTGTTGCGCAACTCGCCCTTGCCGGAGAGCGTGACCGTGACGAGGCCGCCGCCGGCCGCGCCCTCGACTTCAATGCGGTCAAGCTCGGCCTGCATCGCTTCCATCTTCGACTTGAGCTCGGCCGCCTGTTTCATCAGGCCAAGAAAATCAGGCATCGTCTTCACTTTCGCTCACGGAGATATCCGGTACATCGTCGGCAGCGGCGGCTGCACCGGCTGGCGGACGCACATCGATGATTTCGGCGCCGGGGAAACGTGCCAGCACCGCCTGCACCAGCGGATCGCCGCGCACGTCGTTCTTGAGATCGGCCTTGCGCTGCTCGGCCTGGGCGCGCAGCGTCGGCGCGCCGGCTTCGGCGGAGACGACGACCATCCAGCGCCGCCCGGTCCAGTCGCTGACCTTGCGCGACAATTCGCCGACCAGCATCTTGCCGGCGCTCGGCTCGAGCGCGATGTCGAGCTTGCCGTCCTCGAAATGCACCAGCCGCACGTCGCGTTCGAGCGCGCTCTTCAGCGTCAGGTCGCGCTTTTCCGCGACAAGCGCGATCAGTTCCTCGAAGCTGCGCAGCGCGCGCGCCGGCGCGTCGGCTTGGTCGGCGCGCGCCACCGGCTCGCTGCGCGATGGCGCGGGTGCGGCTGAAGCGAGTGCGGCGCGCGTACTGCCGCGCGGCGCTTCCGATCGCGCTGGCGCGTCCGCCCGCGGCGCCAACGAGGCCCCCGCCGCCGCGGCGCCGTTGCCGCGCGCGCTATCGCTGAGTGAACGGACAACCTCGTCGGGCGTCGGCAGGTCGGCCGCATAGGCGATACGGACCAGGACCATCTCGGCGGCGGCGATCGGCCGCCCGGCCGCTTCGACTTCGGCAATGCCCTTGAGCAGCATCTGCCAGGTCCGCGCCAACACGCGCATCGAAAGCTTGGTGGCGAAGGCGCGGCCTCGCGTGCGTTCGGCTTCACTCAGCGAGACATCGTCGGCGACCGCCGGCACAACCTTCACCCGGGTGACGAAATGCGTGAACTCGGCGAGGTCGCCCAGCACCATCGCGGGGTCGGCGCCGGTGTCGTACTGGTCGCGCAATTCCTTCAGCGCGGCGGCGACGTCGGCGCGCATCAGCGCGTCGAACAGATCGATGACACGGCTGCGGTCGGCAAGGCCGAGCATCTGCCGCACGTCCTCGGCGCGCACCGGCCCGGCGGCATGCGCGATGGCCTGGTCGAACAGCGACAGCGAATCGCGCACCGAGCCTTCGGCGGCGCGCGCGATCATGGCGAGCGCGTCGGCCTCGGCGGCGATGTCCTCCTTGGCGGCGATGCCTTGCAGGTGCTTGACCAGCCGCTCGGCATCGACGCGGCGCAGGTCGAAGCGCTGGCAGCGCGACAGCACCGTGATCGGGACCTTGCGGATCTCGGTGGTGGCGAAGATGAACTTGGCGTGCGCCGGCGGTTCTTCCAGCGTCTTCAGAAGCGCATTAAAGGCGGCGCCGGACAGCATGTGCACTTCGTCGAGGATATAGACCTTGTAGCGGGCGCTGACCGGTGCGTAGCGCACCGCTTCGTTGATCTGTCGCACATCCTCGACGCCGTTATGCGAGGCGGCGTCCATCTCGATGACGTCGAGATGGCGGCTCTCCATGATGGCCTGGCAGTGGACGCCGAGTGTCGGCATCCTGATGGTCGGTCCGGTGACCGAGCCGTCCGGCAGCTCGTAATTGAGCGCGCGCGCCAGGATGCGCGCGGTCGTGGTCTTGCCGACGCCGCGGACACCGGTCAGAATCCAAGCCTGCGGGATGCGGCCGGCCTCGAACGCATTCGAGACCGTGCGCACCATGGCATCCTGCCCGATCAGATCGTCGAAGGTCGCCGGCCGGTATTTGCGGGCGAGCACGCGATAGGAACTGGTC
>DATJYT010000175.1:0-3732 GCA_035499475.1 Xanthobacteraceae bacterium
TTCCCTCCGCCTCTCCTGCGGAAGTTACGCCGGCGCCCCCGGTTGCTTAAGCGGATGGGCGCGGGCGAAAGCGTCGATCTGAGCGAGTGAATTGGCGATCCGCGTGAAAGTCGGGAACGGCGCGGTGTCGACCGAGAAGAACTTCGCACCCGCCGCCTGGCTGGCGAGGCAGATATCGGCGAGCGTGATCGCGTCGCCGTGGCAATAGCGGCCGGTGGCCTTGTCTTGCAGGTTGGCTTCGAGCGCGGTCAGCGCCGCAGTGTGCCAGTGCTGGCACCATTTCGTGCGGGTCGCCTCGTCGAGCTTGAATTCGTGCTCGAGATATTCGCGCACCCGCGGCACGATCAAGGGATGAGAGTCGCAGGCGATGATCTGGGCGATGCCGCGCACCCGCGCCCGCCCGCGCGGATCGCGCGGCAGCAGCGGCGGGGTGGGATGCGTCTCGTCAAGATATTCGATGATCGCCAGCGACTCGAATAGCGCCGGCCCCTCGCCGTCGACCAGCGCGGGGAGCGCCATCATCGGGTTGACCGCGCGGTAGGCGGCCTCCCGCTGCGCGCCTTTGATGAGATTCACGTCCACAATCTCGTCCGGCACGATGCCCTTGAGATTGAGCGCGATGCGCACGCGATAGGTCGCGAGCGAACGCCAGAATGAAAAGAGTTTCATGAGAAGCTCCTAGTCAGTGCCGGGATCGGCTTTCAGCCCCGCCGCCTCGATCCCGGCGATGGCGCACATTTCGTCTTTGTCCGAGGTGTCGCCGGAAATGCCGCAGGCGCCGACCACATTGCCGTCGGCGTCGCGGATGAGGACGCCGCCCGGATTGCTGACCATGCGGCCGCCGCTCGCCGCCGCCAGCATGGTGAAGAACTGCGGTGTCTTTGCCGCGCGGCCTGCCAACGTGCGCGAGCCGAAACCCATGCCGAGCGCGCCCCAGGCTTTGCCGTAAGCGATATCGTAACGCAGGATGCCGGACTTGTCCTCGCGCTTGAAAGCGACCAGGTGCCCGCCGGCGTCAAGCACGGCGACGGTCAGCGGCGCGAGCTTGCTGTCGCGGCCCTTCTTCAATGCGACATCGACGATGGTGGAGGCTTGCGCAAGCGTGATCACGGACATGATGGCTCCGATGCGGGTATGGTTTGAAATTATGCCGCGCAACGATAGGCGATCGTGTTGGCAAGAGAAAGCGGCTTGAACTCGTGATGCGCGAATGCCATAGCGTCGCCGCTACCCGAGAAGACGGATTGAGGATCAGCATGGCTTCGCGAAAGAAAGGTGCCGTGGGCATCGTCGGCCTCGGCATCATGGGCGGCTCGTTTGCGCGAAATCTCCAGGCTGCCGGCTGGCGCGTGGTCGGCTTCGACATCGATCCGTCGCGCCGCCGCGTGCTGGCGCGAGCGGGCGTGGAGATCGCGGCCGACGCTGCCGATGTGGCGCGCAAGGTTCCGGTCATCATCACCAGCCTGCCGAAGCCGGCGGCGCTGGCCGCGACCGCCGCCGCCATCGCCGGGGCCAAAGTGCCGCGCCGCATTGTGGTCGAGGCCTCGACATTCACGATCGAGGATAAGACCAAGGCCGAAGCGGTGCTGCGCAAGGCCGGTCATTTGCTGCTCGATTGCCCGATGAGCGGCACCGGCTCACAGGCCAAGGTCAAGGACCTCGTGGTCTACGCGTCCGGCGGCGCGGCTGAAATAAAGAAGCTGCGCTCGATGTTCGCGGGCTTCACCCGCGCCGTGCACGACGTCGGCGCCTTCGGCAACGGCAGCCGCATGAAATACGTCGCCAATCTGCTGGTCGCGATTCATAACGTGGCCAGCGCCGAGGCGATGGTGCTCGGCATCAAGGCCGGGCTGCCGCCGCAACTGATTTTCGATCTGATCAGGATCGGCGCCGGCAATTCGCGCGTGTTCGAGCTGCGCGCGCCGATGATGGTGAAGGGCGATTACAGCGAGCCGACCATGAAAATCTCGGTCTGGCAGAAAGACATGGACGTGATCGGCAGCTATGCCCGCAAGATCGGCGTGCCGACGCCAATGTTCGACGCCAGCGAGGCGATCTACAAAAAAGCGCTGAAGTCAGGCCACGGCGCCGAAGATACCGCCGCCGTCTGCGCCGTGCTCGAAAGCATGGCGGGCGTCAAGCGCGGCAAAGCGAGAAAGCGATAACCGCCGCAAGCCCCTGTTGGGCGCGGTCGAATTGTGCGACAACGATGCCACAATCATAAGCGCGCAGCCGCCTGGCCGAACGCGCGCCGACAACATGCTTCAACGGAGGATCGCCATGAGATGCTTCGCGCCGGCCACCTTTGCGGTCGCCACCGTTCTCATTGCCGGGAGCGCCAATGCGCAACAGCCGATTGATTGGGACAAGATTCAGATCAAAACGACTGATCTCGGCCACAACACCTACATGCTGATGGGCCAAGGCGGCAACATGACCGTCGCGGTCGGCTCGGACGGCATCATCATGGTGGACACCGAGTTCGCGCCGCTCTCCGACAAGATAAAAGCCGCCATCAAGGCGCTCTCGCCGCTGCCCATCAAATACGTCATCAACACGCACTATCATGGCGATCACACTGGTGGCGACGAGAACTTCCAGAAGGACGGCGCCATCGTGCTGGCGCAGGACAATGTCAGGGTCCGCCTCGCCGCCGGAACCACAAACGGCACCTCGGGCGCAAAGACGGCCCCGGTAGCACCCGGCGGGCTGCCGAAACAGACCTATACGGGTGGAACGATGACGATCGAGGTCGGCGGTCGCAAGGCAATGCTGATGCACATCAACAACGCCCATACCGACGGCGACACGCTCATCTATTTCGCGGACGCCAATGTGCTGTGCACCGGCGACATCATGAACAACAACCATCGCTATCAACAAGTTGACTTCGCCAACGGCGGGGACATCAGGGGCGTGGTGCGCGGAACCGACGAATTCCTCAAGCTGGCCAACGACGACACCAAGGTGGTGGTCGGCCACGGCCCGCTCGCGAACAAGGCGAGCATCGTCGCCTACAATGCGATGGCCAAGATCGCGCGTGAACGCGTCGAGAAGCTGTTCAAGGACGGCAAGAGCGAAGCCGACGTGGTCAGCGAAAATCCGCTGCAGGACCTCAACCCGATGTGGGCCGCGGACGATAAGGCCGCCGTCAATTTCCTCAAGCAGGTCTACAACTCGTTCAAGCGGTCGTAGGAACGCTGCCCGGGCGCCGGCCATGTCATCGCGTGACGGCGACGCGCGGTCGGACGCGCCCGCGGCGGGTCGAACCCACCGCGCGCGCAGCGAAGTCCGCGACGGCATGCGCATCGATTGGGATGCCTGCATCGCCATGGACGACGGCGTGGTGCTGCGCGCCGACGTGTTTCGGCCGATCGCTCCCGGCCGCTATCCTGTGATTCTGAGCTATGGCCCATACGCCAAGGGCCTTGCTTTCCAGGACGGCTATCCGAGCGCGTGGCAGCGCATGGCCGACAAGCATCCCGACGTCACGGCAGGATCGAGCAATCTCTATCAAAGCTGGGAGGTGGTCGATCCGGAGAAATGGGTGCCGCACGACTACGCCTGCGTGCGCATTGATTCGCGCGGCGCTGGCTGCTCGCCGGGCGTGATCGATCATTTCTCGCCGCGCGAGACGCGGGACTTTTACGAATGCATCGAATGGGCCGGCGTGCAGCCGTGGTCGAACGGCAAGGTCGGTCTCAACGGTATCTCCTATTACGGCATCAACCA
>DATJYT010000176.1:0-21613 GCA_035499475.1 Xanthobacteraceae bacterium
TTTACGTCAAGGGCGCCACCAGCAACTCATCCAAGCTGGAAAACGCAAACAGCAGCTTTCTTAAGCTAGATGGAATCAAAGGCGAAAGTGTGGACGACAAGCATATAAAATGAAATTCATATCGAAGGCTTCAGCCCATAAGCTGGGTTGTCCGACTCGGCAGCGCGCAGTTTTGTGAGTTCAAACGATATCGTAGGGGAATTTTTCAATCGCTTGGCGTTATGTCGTTCCGGCGGATGATGCGGACAAAGCCCCGGGTCTTGATTCGGAGTGAACGCCGGCTTTGCGCCGCTGAGATCATGCGCCACAGGGGAATGTCGACCATGATTCGATTCGATCAGGATCCTGGTTCAGGAAGCATTCGTGGCTAATGAATACGATCGCGTCCGCTACCCCAGCCTGACTTTTACTCGAACCCATCCGACGGCGATCGGAGTGTTTGCGGCCTTGTTCGGGCTCCGGTTCGCCCCGTTCGGCACATCCCGGGTGCTGGAAATCGGCTGCGGAGAGGGCATCAACCTCATCAATATGGCGCTTGGGGCGCCACATGCGGAGTTCATGGGCATCGATTTGGCCGCAGAGCCGGTCGCCCGGGCTCGCGCGACAGTGCAAAGTTGCGGTGTGGCGAACGCAAAATTTGATGTCCGCGATCTGGACGAGATAGACGCCTCTTACGGGCAGTTCGATTACATCATCGCTCATGGCGTCTATGCCTGGGTGCCCGAGCGCACTCGTCGGGCGTTATTGCGAGTCGTCAGCGAACGTCTTTCGGCCGGCGGGCTCGCCCTCATCAGCTACAACACGTTGCCCGGCTCGCGCTTTCGCCAAGCCCTGCGCGATATGCTGGTTTATGTGACAAAGGACGTCGATAATCCTGATGTGAAACTTGACCGCGCGCGGTCGTTTCTCAGGGAGCGAATCGAGGCCTGGTCGGGTAGCGAAGCCGACATATGCGCGATGAGGAGCGAGGCGCAACGACTCCTCGATCGGCAGCCGGAGGTTCTTTACCACGACGAGCTCGCGCAGAATTATGTCCCGCAACTCCTGAGCGACGTCGTCGCGGACGCCGCGAAGTTCGGACTGAAATATCTGTGCGACGCGCAACCGCATTTGAGCGAAGAAGCGCTATTTCCGTCGGACGCCTTCGCGGCGATGCGCGAGCAGTCGGGCGGCGACTGGGTTCGCTTCGAACAGCTTGCGGATTTTGCGGCGGTCCGCAGATTTCGGTATTCGATTTTCTTTCGCTCGGGCGACGCCGACCGCTGCCGCGACGCGACGCGCTTGCGCGGGCTGTGGGCGAGCGCCAATTTAACGGTCGTGCAGGCCGACCCGACGGGACCAGACGGCGCTGTCTTTAAGACTGTCAGGGGTGGCAGGTTTACGACCAACAATCCCGAACTCGTGCGGCTCTTGGTGACTCTCGCCGACATCTTTCCGCTGGGCGCGTCGCTGAATAGGGCAGCCGAATCCGCTTCTCTTTCCGACTACGTTTTTCAGTTGTTTGCCCGCGAAGTTATCCAGCTCACCACGGCGCAGAGGCTGCTGGTCACGGTCATCGGCGATCGCCCGAGCGTCAGCGCGCTCGCGCGCGTCCAGGCGGCGGCTGGCGAAATCCGTCTCGCAGCGTTGCGGCACGTCACGATCCAAATCGACGACCCGTTCGTGCGCGCACTCATTCCCCTGATCGACGGCACACGAACGCGCGCCGAACTGTCGCTTGAATTAGCCCGGCGAAAACAGGTTTCCGTGTCTGCGGCCTTGGTGGAACTGGATGAGATGCTGGCCAAATTCGCCCGTGATGGGCTTATTGTGGGATAATCACAATACGCCAGTGCGCGGCGAATGTGGCGAGCGGACGCGGCGATACTTGTTCGTATCTTACGGCTCGATTGTTCTGCACCGGGCGTTGTCGAGCAATTGGAACTTCTAATATGGACATCGCTCGGGCAGCTATAGATACTGAACAAAAATGTTTGGATGCTGAGCGAAACCAGCGGCCGCCAATCATGGACAGCAGCGAGTCCCCATCGCCAAATCCGCGTGATGAGCCTTTCGGCTACGTGTGTCATCGTTGCCTGAAGTGCTGCCACCACAAACGCATCCAGGTCAATCCTTACGAGATTGCCCGGCTCGCGCGTAACCGCGGGTTGACGACGAGTGAATTTCGCGACACCTGGACTGAAGATGGTGTGGGAAATTATCTGAGCCAAACAGAAAACGGCGCCTGCGTGTTTCTCGGCAGCGAGGGTTGCACCGTGCACCCGGATCGTCCGCTCGTTTGCCGGCTTTACCCGCTCGGTCGCCACATGACGGAAGGCGTGGAGTGGTTCTCGCATGTCGAGCCGCATCCGCAATCCGCGGGCGAGTTCAACCGTAACGGCACGATCGCCGATTTTCTCGTCGCGCAGGGTGTTGAACCATTTATGCGGGCGGCCGACGAGTATGTGTATTGGATATGCGCTCTAACTGCGTCGATGGAGGATGTGTGCAAGACATCCGGAACGGAGCTCTCGGCGCCGGCGGCCGTCGATCGCGCGCGCGATCTGCTCGACGTGGATGGCGCCATCGCGTGGCACTGCGCGGCAACGGGTGAGGTCGAGCCAACCGACATCGAAGCGCGCAAGGAACTGCATCTCAGGATTCTTTATGAGTCGTTGAATTTGGTGAAAACGGAAGGGCTGCATCGTGAGCGAGCACAGGAAGAGCCGTAATTCCTAGGCTGAGCAATTGCTCGTGGTGCCGGTCTTGACGCCTTAAATTCATGTCAATAGCGAAATGGATCTGAGCGCCGGTGATGGCGATCCGATCACGGCCTGGATTCTAGTGCTCCCACAATATCCGGTTTCGCAAAATTAAAATCGCCAAAGCGGACGTATTCAATGGCTGTGGCGGGCGCGCGCCTTGCTGGATTGCGATTCGTCGTAAGTTTGCTGAAGATTTGTCTTCACGCCCCAAAACGACAATTGCTGAGTGTTCGTGACCGGGGGCGACCGGACGATCACTTTCGGCGGCGGAGGCGGCGGAACGTAGCCGGATTTCCCACCGTTGTTGTTGAAACTTGCCGCGTGTGCCGTCATTGCCGTGACGAGCAAACCGCACAACGCGCTTATGGCAGAGATACGGATCATATTGCTCACCATTCGAGGCCGGGCTGACGACAAGTATTTTTCCAAGTTTAGGGGCCTCATCTTGCGTATTGGTTGATACAATCTACCGATGGGTTCAACGGTCCGGATCCCGCCGGCGCGTTAACGGTACCAGAAAGCGCCTGATTGGTGGACGTTAAACTTTGGAAACTTTGATTCTGTTCCCCGGGGTGGCCCGATACGTCCGCCAGCGCGTCACTGTGTTTTTCAAGTCACGCCCCCGCTTAATCAGCGAAATTCGGCAAGAATTCGCTCAAAACTTGGTGCCTTTCTGAGATTTCAATATAATTTAGGTCGGAATTGCGCGGGGCCGTTGGATGAACACCGCTCGCATTTGGCGTTTTGTTCTGGCTTGCTTCGCGATCGTGGCGATTTGGAGCGCCGCTCGTCCTATTGAGGCGCAGGCGCAAGCGGGCTGCACGTGCCCCGCTGGCTACACGCTGGTCGGCACCGCGACCTGCCAGAGGACGATCGTGCAAGGTAGACCGGCGCTGACGGTTCCCGCGGTTTGTCCCGTTCCCTACGGCGGTCAAGCGTCCCTCATTGCAGGTATCGGTCATCTTGCCTCTACTCAGCAGCAGCTGTCGTTCTGGGGTATCAACCAGATGCTTCAGCAAAAGCGTGACCAATTCCAAGGTCAGACCGCGACTGCTCCATCAAGCGTGAAGATTTCAGGCTATGCATCGACCAGTTCCGACGGCAGTGGCGCGGCTGGGGCGCAGCAGGGCAATCCTTTGGCGTCCAGGATTTACGACACCACAACCGCGCCAGCCGCGCCAAACGCGGTGAACGGCGCTTGGGTCCAGGGGCTCGGCGACTGGGAGCACGATGATGCGTTGAATATCAACGACGCTGCCCGAATGTCACGCACCTACGCGGCTCAAGGCGGCGTCGATCGCACTTGGCAGAGCCTGCTATCCTCGGACGACGCGCTCGTAGCTGGAATCGTTTCGAGCTGGACCAATTCCCACGTCACCTTCGACGGAATGGCAACGTCGCTTGGACTGTCGGGTCCTGGCGTCGGCATCTACCTGCAATACGTAAGAGGCGGGTTCTCCACCGACCTGACGACGAAATTCGACTTCTTGCGGCTCAACATGGACTTCGCGGGTCTCGCGCCCGACAATTCGATCTCGGTCGTCAACGCGGGCCTCAGCGGCAATGCCCAATACAAGTTCACCGGCGACAACAATAACTTCATCGAGCCGACGATCGGATTTTCTCTCACACACACCGGTTTCGGCAATGGTGCGGCGACGCTTGGCCTTGAAGACGCCTATACGGTGCGCCTTCAGGCCGGCGCCCGCGTCGGCACGACCTGGGATCTGGGTAAGGGCATTACCGTCGATACCAATTTGAAAGGGCTCGTCTATGGCAATGCCATCGCCCAAGGCACGAGCGTTGCCAGCGATCCGACCCTCGCCGCGGCGATCGCGCCAACCGATGAAGGATTGGTGCGCGGCGAGATTGACCCGGAAGTCTGTTTCAATCTGCCGAACGACTTTAGTGTGTCGCTGTCGGGCCAGGTGCGGTTCGGTCAGGCTTTGATCGGCGGATCGGCGGGCGTTAACGTGCGGAAGCAGTTTTAGTTAGCCGTTTAGGCCGTTTCGCACACGGTGGCGTCCACCTGATCCGAGCGCCGGCGGCGCTACTCCAGTGCGAGGTGCTGTCCGGCAAACGACGTCGGCTCGCAGAACAGCCGGAACGGCACCAGTGATGCGCAAAGCTGCGTGGCTGCATCAAGGCTCGGCAGCGGTCCTGCCACTAGGCGAAGCTCCACCCGACTGGTGCCCGAGATTTGCTTGAGCGTGACGACCGGCCGCAAGCCGCCGAACGTGTCCGGGTGAGCAGACTTGATCCCCGCCCAGCGCGCCCGCAGCGTCGGGATGCTGAGCGCGCTGCCGATGTCGACGCCATATTCGACGAGCGGCGGCATCGCCGGCCAGACCTCAGCCGCTATGTCGGCCGGCGTGAGCGGAACCGGTGTGGCGGCCTCGGGCCAGGGCTGTGGTGTAGCCCGTCCCTGAGCGGATTTGGAAACCTGGGCAATAGAGCCGGTGATGTCATTGACGTTCTGCTCAAGAGCCGCGAGGCGCGTTTTGATCGTATCGTCTTGCGTCGTCAGATCGTGCACCGCCTCGGTAAGCCGTCGCGTCTCGGCCCGTGCATCGAACGGCGGTGGCGCTGTTTGCGGCAGCGTCTGGGGCGGCGGTGGGCCTCCCTTGATCGAGGACAAGACGATTGCGATCCGACGGGAGCCGACTTCGCCGCGCGTCGCCATCACCGCGATCAGCAACGCGCTGGCGGCGGCTGCCCCCCACAAGGCCAGTCGCCACAGCCCCTGCATGCTGAAAGTCTTCATCGGAATGAACTTCCGAATGTCCGCCTTCGCAAGCGCTGGAGTCCTCATGGGGCCGGCCCGGTTTCATCAGGCGAATCAGTGCTCATGATTTATCTGATTCGCGCCAGTCGCGGGCGGGGCGCTACTTGGGAGCTTCCGCCGAACCGCTATATGCTGCTTCCGAGGGCCGCTTCGCTCAGCTATGAGAGCGCCGTGGAGGTTGCGATGAAGGCGAGAAGCTGCCTTGCCGTCGTGCTCGCGGCCGGCGAGGGCACCCGCATGCGCTCGTCGCAGCCCAAAGTACTGCATGCGATTGCGGGACGCTCTCTGCTCGCCCATGTGCTCACGGCGGTTTCCGACGCCCGCATCGCGCGTTCGGCGGTGGTGATCGGGCCCGGCCAGGACGCTGTCGCCGCCGAGGCCAAACGCGTACTGCCGGGCGCCGCCATTTTCGTGCAAAAAGAGCGGCGCGGTACCGCGCATGCAGTCCTCGCGGCAAGGGCCGCCATCAAGCGCGGTGCCGACGATGTTCTGGTCGTCTATGGCGACACGCCGTTCTTGCGGCCGGCTACCCTCGATCGCTTGCGTGCGCCATTGGCCGAAGGCGCTGCCGTCGCGGTACTCGGGTTCAAACCGGACGATCCCGGCGGTTACGGCCGCCTCATTACGTCGGGCGATGCGTTAATCGCTATTCGCGAAGAAATTGACGCGAGCCCGAACGAGCGCGCGATCGCTCTCTGCAACGGCGGCATCATGGCGCTCGGCGGCGAGCATGCCGTGGCCATCCTGGAACGGATCGGTGACGATAATCGCAAACGCGAATTTTATCTGACGGACGCAGTCGAGATCGCGCGCGACATGAGATTGCGCACGGTCGTAGTCGAAGTCGAGGAGGACGAAGTGCGCGGCATTAACACCAAAGCCCAACTCGCCGAGGCTGAGGCTGTCGAGCAGCAGCGATTACGCAAGGCCGCGCTTGAAGCCGGCGTCACGCTGGTTGCGCCGGAGACGGTCTTTCTCAGCGCCGACACCAAGTTCGGCAAAGACGTCGTGGTTGAGCCCTACGTGGTGTTCGGCGAGAAGGTGACGGTGGACGACGGGGCGGTCATCCATTCCTTCTGTCACCTCGTCAACGCCCATGTCGGCAAATCGGTCTCGCTTGGTCCATTCGCACGCTTGCGGCCGGGAGCATGGCTCGGCGAAGACGTGCACATCGGCAACTTCGTCGAGGTCAAGGGGGCCAGAATTGAAGCTGGCGCCAAAGCCAATCACCTGAGCTATATCGGCGATGCCGTCGTTGGCGCCAAGACCAATATCGGCGCCGGCACCATTACCTGCAATTATGACGGCAACGCCAAGCACCGCACCGAGATTGGCAGGAATGTCTTCATCGGTTCGAATTCGGCGCTGGTCGCGCCGGTTGCAGTCGGGGACGGCGCTTACGTCGGCGCGGGCTCGATCATTACCGAAAGCGTACCGAAGGATGCGTTGGCGCTGGGGCGCGGACGGCAGGTGATTAAGGAAGGTTGGGCGTCGCGCTTGCGTGCCCTCAAATCGCTTGGCAAAAGAAAAGCGCGAGCGCACGACCGGTGATAGCACGGCCACGGCGGTGTTACGTGGCGAAACGTTTGTTTATTTGATGTTCGCCTGAGAATACGCTTTACGGTTAACGCTTCAGAGAGACCAGCTTCCGCGGCGCGTAAGGAGAGCCTTGGCCACAAATGTGCGGCATTATCGGGATCGTTGGTCGTGAGCCGGTCGCGCCGCAACTGATCGACGCGCTCAAGCGCCTTGAATACCGCGGCTATGACTCCGCAGGCGTGGCGACCCTCGAGCAGGGTGTGCTGACGCGCCGACGCGCCGAAGGCAAGCTCCGGAATCTTGAGTCCAGGCTATTGCGCGAACCGCTGGCAGGCACCATCGGTATCGGCCACACCCGATGGGCGACGCATGGCCGTCCGACTGAAAACAACGCCCATCCGCACGCTACCGAGCGGCTCGCGGTCGTTCACAACGGCATCATCGAGAATTTCAGCGAGCTTCGCCGCGAACTCGAAGGCAAAGGCGCAAAATTCGCGACCGAGACCGATACTGAAGTCATCGCCCACCTCGTCAGCAAGGAGATCGAGCGCGGCGCTTCGCCGGTCGAAGCCGTCAAGTCGGCGTTGCCGCGACTGCGCGGCGCCTTCGCGCTCGCATTCCTATTCGCTGGCGAGGACGATCTTATCATTGGGGCGCGCAGAGGCTCGCCGCTCGCGATCGGTTTCGGCGACGGCGAAATGTTCGTTGGTTCCGACGCCATCGCTCTTGCGCCTTTCACCGACACGGTGAGCTATCTCGAGGATGGCGATTGGGTGATCGTCACCCGCAAAGGCGCGGAAATCCACGACGTTACGGGCGCCGTTGTCAATCGCGCCGTGCTCAAGTCGCAAGCCTCCGTGATGCTCATCGACAAGGGCAATCATCGCCATTTCATGGCGAAGGAGATTCACGAACAGCCCGAAGTCGTCGGTCACACGCTCGCGAACTGCATTGATATGGCGGCCGAGCGCGTGGCGCTGCCGGTGACGTTGCCGTTCGATTTCCGCACCCTCAACCGGATCTCGATAGCAGCCTGCGGCACGGCTTATTACGCCGGCATGGTCGCCAAATACTGGTTCGAGCGGATCGCGCATTTACCGGTTGAAGTCGACATCGCTTCGGAGTTCCGTTATCGCGCCGCGCCGCTCGATGGCAGCGGCCTTACGATCTGCGTGTCGCAGTCGGGCGAAACGGCGGACACGCTCGCTTCGCTGCGCTACGCCCGCACCCATGGGCAGCACGTTCTCTCAGTCGTCAACGTGCCGACATCCACCATCGCGCGCGAAAGCGACGTGGTCATGCCGACGCTCGCCGGTCCGGAAATCGGCGTCGCTTCGACCAAGGCCTTCACCTGCCAGTTGGCTGCGCTGGCTTCGCTAGCGATCGCGGCCGGGCGCGCCCGCGGTGTCTTGACGCCCGATGAAGAGAAGAGGCTGGTGCACGCCCTCATCGAAGTGCCGCGCCATCTCGCCGAGGCATTGAAACTCGAACCGCAGATCGAGCAACTTGCGCGCGATCTCTCGAAGTGCCGCGACGTGCTCTATCTCGGCCGCGGCACGAGCTTTCCGGTGGCGCTCGAGGGCGCGCTCAAGCTCAAGGAAATATCCTACATCCACGCCGAAGGTTATCCGGCGGGCGAACTCAAGCACGGGCCGATCGCTTTGATCGACGAGACTATGCCGGTGATCGTCATCGCGCCGCACGATGACGTTTTTGAAAAAACGGTCTCCAACATGCAGGAAGTCGCCGCGCGCGGCGGACGCCTGATCGTGCTGACCGACGACGAGGGCGCCAAGGCCGTTGCCGATCAGGCGGCGGCAATACTGAAGCTTCCGGCCATGCCCGGGATTGCGGCCCCGCTTGTCTATGCGGTTCCAGTCCAGCTCCTCGCCTATCACACCGCCGTTGCGATGGGCACCGACGTCGATCAGCCGCGCAATCTTGCCAAGTCGGTGACGGTCGAATAGCGCTTCGCGGCTGCTAGGCCGCTGTGCCAAGCCGGCTCGCTTCCTATATACTTTCCACAGCAATGCCGGGCATACGATTGAACCATGACAAACGACGTCAATTCGAATGCGACATTGCCGAGTGGCTCGCGATCGACGCCGGGAGTCGTCAGCCGCCTGCGTAACTACTTCCTGACCGGGTTGATTGTCGCCGGCCCGGTCGCGGTGACGTTGTGGCTAATCTGGTGGTTCGTCACCTGGGTCGACAACTTGGTGCGGCCCTTCATCCCGACCGTCTACCGTCCGGAAACGTATCTGCCCGTCAACATTCCCGGTCTGGGTCTAATCATCGCCTTCACCGCGCTGACGCTGCTCGGCTTTTTGACGGCAAATCTGGTCGGCAGCAAGCTTGTCGGCTTCGGCGAGAGTCTCCTTAACCGCATGCCGATCGTGCGGCCGATCTACCGCACCACCAAGCAGATTTTCGAGACGCTGTTTTCCAGTTCGGGATCGAGCTTCCGCCGCGTCGGCTTGGTCGAGTTTCCGTCACCCGGCATGTGGTCGCTGGTGTTCCTGACGCAGTCGCCAAGCAGCGATATCGCCGCGCATCTGCCGGCAACCGAACACGTCTCCGCCTTCATGCCGTGCACACCCAACCCGACGACCGGCTTCTTTTTCTATGTGCCGCGCCGCGACGTGGTCGATCTCGACATTTCGGTCGAGCAGGCAATGCAGCTTCTAATGTCAGCGGGCATTATCCAGCCCAGTGGGACCCAGCAGCAAAAGCTTGCTGCGCTGGCGCAGACCGCCCGCGCCGCGCAGGCGGCTCGTGCTCCGGCCGCCAGCCCGGCGAAATAACTTGTGGCGCCGACCGCATTCCGCGGGCTTATCCGATATTTTCTCGCAGATTCTGCTACAATTATGGTGTTAACGCGAGCCGGGGGCTGCCATGAGCTTTCTCGAAGCAATCCGATCGGGCTTTTCGAATTACGTTACTTTCTCCGGCCGGGCGGTGCGTTCTGAATTCTGGTATTGGGCGCTATTCACGACCCTCGCGTCCTTCGTTGCGGGTATATTCGACGTCGCGATCTTCTCTTACAATCCGGGCGTGTCGCCGTTTGAGAGCGTGTTTAACCTGGTGACGTTCCTGCCGAGCTTGGCGTTGTGGGCGCGCCGGCTGCACGACACCGACCGCACCGCGTGGTGGCTGCTGCTGGTATTCACCATCATCGGCTTCTTCCTGTTGATCTATTGGGCTTGGAAACGCGGCACGCCGGGCCCCAATCGGTTCGGTCCCGATCCCTTCACGAGCGGCGCCTTCATCCCGCGCTCAACAGCTTGATCGCCTCATCGCGGGCGAACAGATAGAGCAGATGGCGCAGCGCCGCGCCGCGCGGGGTTTCCAGCTTGGGGTCGCGGCTGAGGACGAGATTGGCGTCGTCGCGCGCGGCCGTCAGCAGCTTGCCGTGAATTTCGATGCGGGCGATGCGGAAGCCAGGCTCGCCGCTTTGCCGGGTGCCGAGCACGTCGCCTTCGCCGCGCAGCCGCAGGTCTTCCTCCGCGATGCGGAATCCGTCGTCGGTCTCGCGCATGATGGCAAGCCGCGCCTTCGCCGTCGGCCCGAGCGGGGCCTTGTAAAGCAGAATGCAGGTCGAGCGCTCCGTGCCGCGGCCGATGCGGCCGCGCAGCTGGTGCAGTTGCGCCAGCCCGAAGCGTTCGGCGTGCTCGATGACCATCACGCTTGCTTCCGGCACATCGACGCCAACCTCGATGACCGTTGTCGCGACCAGAAGGCGCGTCTCGCCGGCAGCGAAACGCTCCATGGCGCGGTCCTTGTCGCCGCCGCGCATGCGGCCGTGAACGACATCGACGATGCCGCTGAAGCGCTTCTTCAGAGCGTCGTAGCGCTCTTCGACGGCGGCGAGATCGACGGTCTCGGATTCCTCGACCAGCGGGCATACCCAATAGACTCGGCGGCCTTCCCGGATGGCGCGGGCGACAGCGTCGATCACGTCGGCGAGCCGGCTTAGCGGAACGGCGCGGGTATCGATGGGCTTGCGGCCTGCGGGCTTCTCCCGCAATTCCGAGACGTCCATATCGCCGAAGTAGGTCAGCACCAGAGTGCGCGGGATCGGCGTCGCGGTCAGCACCAGCATATCGACGGCTTCGCCCTTGCGCGCCAGCGCCAATCGTTGATGCACGCCGAAGCGATGCTGCTCGTCGACGATCGCCAGCGCCAGATCGTGAAACGCCACCTCGTCCTGAAACAGAGCGTGGGTGCCGACGACGATATCGATGTCGCCGGCGGCAAGCGCGGCGAGCGTCTCGGCGCGTTCGTGCCCGCGCTCGCGGCCGGTGAGGATGGCAACCCGGACGCCTGCCGCGGCCGCGAGCGGCGCGATCGTCGCCAAATGCTGTCGCGCCAGGATTTCGGTCGGCGCCATCAGCGCCGCCTGACGGCCGGCCTCGATCACGCTTGCGGCGGCGAGCAGCGCGACGACAGTCTTGCCCGAGCCGACGTCGCCGTGGAGAAGCCGCAGCATGCGCTGCGGCTGAGCCAAGTCCGCAACGATGTCAGTCACGGCGCGCGTCTGCGACGGCGTCAGCGCATAGCGCAGGGCGGCGACGATCCGTTCCTGCAACCTGCCTTCGGACACGCTGCCGCGGCCCGCGCGCCTGCGCTGGTGCGCGCGCAACAAAGCGAGCGCAAGCTGGCCGGCCAAGAACTCGTCATAGGCGAGCCGCGACCACGCCGCGCCCGCCGGCTCAAGGTCCTCGGGCGTCGCCGGGCGATGAATGGTCCGCAACGCCTCGGCAAAGGCCGGATAGTTGTTGCGCGCGCGCCACGCCGGGTCCTGCCATTCCGGCAGTTTCGGTACGCGCTCGAGCGCGAGATCAACCGCCTTGCGGACCTGGTTTGGATGCAGTCCTTCGGTGAGCGGATAGACCGGATCGATCAGCGGCAGCTTGGCAAAGCCCTCCGCGTCGACCACGCGATCAGGATGCACCATTTGCAGGTGGCCGTCGTAGAGCGTCGCAGTGCCCGACACGTAGCGCAGTTGTCCCTCGGGCAGGAGCTTTTCCAGGTAATCACGGCGGGCGTTGAAGTACGTGATAGTGAGTGTGTTGGTGTCGTCGCTGGTGTCGATGTTGTAGGGCGCGCGCGGCCGGTTCGGGGGCGGCGGCCGGTGGCGATCGACGGTGACGGCAACGGTCACCACCGTATCGGGCGTCACCTCGCTCAGCTTGGGTTGGTGGCGCCGGTCGACGAAGCCGGTCGGGAGGTGAAACAACAGATCGACGATGCGCGGCGGTTCGCCGTTGCGCCCGATCAGCCGCCCGAACAACTTTTCGAGCTTCGGCCCGATCCCCGACAGCGCCGAGAGCGAAGCGAAAAGCGGATTGAGGACTGGCGGCCGCATGGAAGCCCGCTGACAACAGACCGATCGCCCTCTATATACCCCACGCCCGGCCCGTCCGGGCTTTCGGCGTTCGGAATGTGTGCACGGGACAGGTGATGACGGAACGATCGAGCGAGGGATTGGACGTGCGCCGCCGCCGGCTGTTGTTCCGGTCGTGGCGGCGCGGTGTGCGCGAGACCGATCTGATCGTCGGCCGCTTTGCCGATGCCTACCTCGACCAGTTCGATGATGCCGCGCTCGATGCTTTCGAACGGCTGATCGAAGTCCCTAACGCCGACCTCTACGCCTGGGTGGTCGGCGAGCGCCCGGTCCCGAGCGACTACGACACGGCGGTGCTGCGACAGCTCATCGCTTTCCATTCGCGCGCCGAGGCAAAGCCATGAAGGCGCCGACGCCATCGCCGGCGCAACGCCTCAAGCCCGGCAGGCCGCTGACGCTCGCCGGCATTGCCGACGGCGCCGAAGGCCTCGTGATCGCCGACCTCGCCCGCGCCGTCGCGGCCGGCAAGACGCCGCCGGCGATCAGTGCCGCCGTGGTTTGCCGTGACGGCTCACGCATGGCGATGCTCGAGCGCTCGCTGGCCTTTTTCGCGCCTGACATCGAGGTTCTGGAATTTCCGGCCTGGGATTGCCTGCCTTACGACCGCGTCTCGCCGCATGCCGCCGTAGTGGCGCAGCGCATGACGGCGTTGGCGCGCCTTGCCCGCGTCAAAGGCCGCGAGCGCCCCGCCGTGCTACTGACGACGGTGAACGCCATCCTCCAGCGCGTCCCCGTGCGCGAACTGGTCGCCAGGCAGTCGCTATCGGCGGCGCCCGGCAACGTGCTGCCGATGGCAGGCATCACTCAATGGCTCGAACTCAACGGTTTCAACCGCGCGGCGACCGTGCGTGAGCCCGGCGACTATGCGGTGCGCGGCGGCATCGTCGACCTTTTCGCGCCCGGCATGGATGCGCCGGTGCGGCTCGATTTCTTCGGCGACACCATCGAGACCATCCGCAGCTTCGATCAGGACACCCAGCGCACCACGAATGATCTTCGTGCGCTCGATCTTGTTCCGATGGCGGAGTTTCAGCTCACCTCGGACACTATCCGACTGTTCCGTACCGGCTATGTGGCCGCTTTCGGCGCGGCCCAGCCCGACGACGTGCTTTACGAAGCGGTCAGCGAAGGCCGCCGCCATGCTGGCATGGAACACTGGCTGCCGCTGTTTCATGAGCGTCTGGAGACGTTGTTTGACTATCTTGACGCAACGCCGGTCGCTATCGAGCCTCTGACCGAGGAAGCGGCGCGAGAGCGCCTTGCCCAGATTGCCGACTACTACGATGCACGCCGGCAGCCGCTCGATCAGTCGGGTGCGGGCGCGCCCTATAAGCCGCTGCCACCGGACCGACTCTATCTGACCGAGGCCGAGTGGCGCACACGGCTCGAGGATTCGCCGCTGGCGCGGCTCACGCCGTTCGTCGCGCCTGAAGGCGCCCCCGACGTAATCGAAATCGGCACCCGTGCTGGACACAATTTTGCTGCCGATCGCAACACACCGGGCGCCAACGTGTTTGAGGCCGTCGCCAGGCACGTCTACGCGCTGCAAACCGCCGGCAAGCGCGCGCTCATTGCATTGTGGAGCGAAGGCTCGCGCGAGCGCATGGCGCATGTGCTCGCCGAGCACGGTTTGGCGAATCTTACGCCGGTCGCATCATGGCAGCAGGCGCTCTCCTTGCCGCGCCACGAGATCGCGCTTGCCGTGCTCGGCATCGAGGCCGGCTTCGAGACTGACGATGCCGCGGTCATCAGCGAGGAAGACATTCTCGGCGAGCGGCTGGTGCGCTCACGCCGCCAATCGAAGCGGGCGGAAAATTTCATCGCCGAGGTGACGAGCCTTGCCGCCGGCGATCTTGTCGTCCACGTCGATCACGGCATCGGCCGCTTCATTGGGCTACGCGCCATCGAGGCGGCGGGCGCGCCACACGACTGTCTCGAAATCCATTATGCCGGCGGCGACAAGCTGTTCCTGCCGGTGGAGAACATCGAACTCCTGTCGCGCTACGGCTCCGAGGGCGCCGGCGTCGAACTCGACCGGCTCGGCAGCGGCGCCTGGCAGGCGCGCAAGTCGCGCATGAAGAACCGCATCCGCGAGATCGCGAGCGAGTTGATCAAGATCGCCGCCGAACGGCAACTGCGCGAGGCGCCGCAGCTTGCCGTCGGCGCCGGCCTTTACGACGAGTTCTGTGCCGGCTTTCCCTATGAGGAAACCGACGACCAGCTCGCAGCGATCGATGCCGTGCTCAAGGATTTGCGATCGGGCCGGCCGATGGACCGGCTCGTTTGCGGCGACGTCGGCTTCGGCAAAACCGAGGTGGCGCTGCGTGCCGCCTTCATCAGCGCCATGAACGGCAAACAGGTCGCGGTTGTGGTGCCGACCACGCTGCTCGCCCGCCAGCACACCAAGACCTTCACCGAGCGGCTACGCGATTATCCGGTGCACATCGCGCAGGCCTCACGGCTCGTCTCGGCGAAGGAGTTGGCGCAGGTCAAGAAGGGGCTTGCCGAAGGCACCATCGACATCGTTGTCGGCACCCATGCGCTCCTCGGCAAGGCGATCAAGTTCAAGGACCTCGGCCTGATCGTCGTCGACGAGGAGCAGCATTTCGGCGTCGCGCACAAGGAAAAGCTCAAACAGTTGCGCGCCGAAGTCCACGTGCTGACGCTGACCGCGACGCCGATCCCGCGCACGTTGCAGCTCGCGCTCTCCGGCGTCCGGGAAATGTCGATCATCGCCACGCCGCCGATCGATCGTCTCGCGGTGCGCACCTTCGTATCGCCGTTTGATCCGGTGGTGGTGCGCGAGGCGCTCTTGCGCGAGCGCTACCGCGGCGGTCAGGCGTTCTATGTCTGCCCGCGCATCGAAGACCTCGGCGAGACCAAGGACTTTCTCGCCAGGTACGTGCCGGAAGTCCGCGTCGCGGTCGCCCACGGGCAGATGCCGCCGACCGTGCTTGAAGACATCATGTCCGCGTTTTACGACGGCAAGTTCGATGTTCTGCTATCGACGTCGATCGTCGAATCCGGCCTCGATATCCCGACTGCCAACACGCTGATCGTGCATCGCGCCGACATGTTCGGCCTGTCGCAGATTTATCAGCTGCGCGGCCGCGTCGGCCGCTCCAAGCTGCGCGCCTATGCGCTTTTGACCTTGCCAAGCAAGCGCAAGATCACGCCGCAAGCCGAGCGCCGGCTCAAGGTGCTGCAATCGCTCGACACGCTGGGCGCAGGCTTCCAGCTTGCCTCCCATGATCTCGATATTCGCGGCGCCGGCAACCTTCTCGGCGAGGAGCAATCCGGCCACATCAAGGAAGTCGGCTACGAGCTTTACCAGCAAATGCTGGAAGAGGCGGTGATCTCCATGAAGGCCGGTATCAGCGCGCCGGTCGCCGACCGCTGGTCGCCGCAAATCACCATTGGCACGCCGGTGCTGATCCCGGAGGATTACGTCACCGACCTGCCGGTGCGGCTTGCACTCTATCGCCGGCTCGCCGAGATCGAGACCGACCGCGATATCGAAGCGTTCGGCGCCGAGCTCGTCGACCGGTTCGGCCCGCTGCCGCAGGAGGTCGAGTATCTCCTGCAAATCGTCGCCATCAAGTCGCTGTGCCGCCGCGCCAATGTCGAGCGCATCGAAGCCGGCCCCAAGGGGGCCGTGCTCGCCTTCCGCGACAACACTTTCAGCAATCCCGAAGGCCTCATCGCCCATATCGGCAAGCAAGGCGCCGGCGCCCGCGTGCGGCCGGATATGAAAGTCGTCTTCTTTGACGAATGGGAGACGCCGCAAGAGCGTCTCAAAGGCGCGACGGATATTCTGCGGGCGTTGGTATCAATTGCCGAACGGGCGAAGGCGGCGTAGACGGTCTGATCGGCGGGAGCGGACGCGGATCAGACATCAGGGGCCAAGGGGCGCAAGAGCCTCGCGCAACGGTGCGCTCGAAATCATCATCAGGCCGCGGAACGGTTGACTCAGTTCGAGGATCAGAAAAATCGCGCACGATGCGGAAAAGCCGAACAGCGCCAAAAAGGCGAAGAGCGTTGCGTTCAATTCGGCAAAAAGGCTGAAGCTTGCGAATATGATGATCAGCCAGAATGCCAGGATGGCGATGAAAGGGGCCGGGATGGTGTTGTCTTTTTCCGCAAATAGCAGAAAACGGGTTTGAGCGAGATCCGTGCTGGCCTGGACGGCTCGCGCCTGGAGCGAGCGTTGCAGTTCGTTTTGCGGGGACAGAGCCTGAATTGCTAGATAGGCTTTTTCTCCCGCGTCGGAAGCCACGAATGGCGCCGCCACCTTGTCTTGCGTCTCGTCCCAGAGCCGGTCAGCAAAAGGCGCAACCGTGCTGCGGATCTGGACGCGGATGGGCTGCGCCGCAGGGCCGTATTGCGCCAACAGGTTGTCGAGCAGGATCAGATCCGCCGTTATCTGCCTGACCTGGCCGCTTTGGGTATCGAACGAGCCTTTGGCCGCGGCGATCAGGAGCCCAAGCACGAGAGCAGCGATCGTTGCGATCAGCCCGACGCCCAAGCGGACGACATCCTGCGAGTCCTTGCTGAGGTGATGATGCGGCAACGCGCGGCGCAGAAATGTGCCAAGCAAAATGCCGCCGAGTACCAGCACGAATATGATGACGGACAACGCCAAAGGGCTCATCGCCGATCCTCGAAATGCGAACGTGAGATCCGGAATTTGCGCGAGCGATTATTTGGCCGGGCAGCGCTGATAGGGCTTCAGATCGTCGAACGACGCGCCGACTGAAACCCGGCCGTTGCTGTCAAGGCGGATAATGCGATTGGTGGCGCTGGTTTTGTTTTGCTGGTCGGTGCAGGCGGCATGCACGGAATAGTTCGTGCCGGCCGCTGCCGCTGTTTCGACGATCCAATCGACTTTGCAGCTTCCGGCGTTGTCGTTGAAGCTGGTTTCCGCGATGACGATGTTGTTATTGCTTTTGGCGTCGCACGTTTGCCCTCCGGGCGCCCAAGTCCCCAGAAGCGCAGGGGCAAAGGCCGTTCGCCTGATTTCGTCCGCATAGGCCGCGGTCGCCGCTAAGATTGCAGAGACGACCAGACAATCCGTCATCCGCAGCATTTTTGTCTCCCCGATCGAGGCATTGCATCAACCATTCCGGACCCGCCGGCGCTCGATAAACAACCGAACCAGATTGCGCTCGCCGAGCACATCGCCGAGCGAGCGAAAGGCAAAGTAAGGGATCAAGATCAAAAGGCCAACGACGCTCGTGGCGACCAGTTGATCAAGCGTGCCGCCGCCGAAATCGGCGATGGAATCCGCGATTGTCCGGTGATGGAGAACGCCGACGATGATCTCTTCGAGCGCGTTGAGGACCAATAGCAGCACCAGAAAAGTGAGTGATTTGTAAAGCGTCGGCCAGATCAGCGGCAGGGCGTTGACGCGATCACCCAAATGAAACGCTCGTCCGACCAGCACGAATTTGGCGCAGATCAGGGCTTTGACCGCCGCGAAGCCGAACGGCGCGAAGGAGATATCGTGAGCCTTCAGGATCGCTGCTTTCAGATAGGCAAGAGCCGCAAAGCAGATGAACAGATATGCGGCGATGATGGCGAACTCCGTCAGTTCGCCGGTAATACGCTGCGTGACCGACGCTTTGGACGAATACCCGCTACTCATCACTTTCTCCAGAGCGCAGTCATTCCGTGGCGAAGCTTCAAGGAGTCAAATCTGCGCGCCGACCAAAGCCAAAGCGAAAATAATCCCAGAGCCTCAAAGAGTGTCCCGAATTAGACCGGTGCTGTCCAGGGATGAGTTTCGAGCAATCATGCTGCGGTACTTTCGCGAAAATCGCCAACAGTTCGCAGATTGGTTGCGCTGCAAAACCCGATGCCGCTGCCCCAACGGCCTGATAAGGCCTCGTTAAGCTTGGCGCGTCGCGAGGACCGTGCCTCGCTTTGAGGAGCAAAGTGGCGAGGCGCCGTTGAACTGCGAGCTCGATTGCTAACCTGTCATCGCGCCGGCCGCTTCAGGCCGGAATCCGTTCACTCGTGAGGAGGAGCTAAAAGCAGAGATCGCTGACGAAATGGCCGCGCTTGTCCTTGATCTCGAGCGGACATTCGAGGCGCCGAAGCTCGGCCTTGGCATCCTCGTTCCCGAGCGCGATGGCTTTTTGGTAATAGGCTTTGGCGGCGGCTTTGTCCTGCGGACCGCCGCGGCCGCTTTGTTCGAACGCGCCCATGCGTTCCAGCGCGCCGGGATGGCCTTGCGCGGCGGCTTTTTCAAACCACGCGCGGGCCGCAACGTCATCCTTCGGACCGCCAGTGCCGTCGGCCAGCATCAGGCCGAGCTGGTATTGCGCTTCCGCCGAATTGGCTTGCGCACCCTTTTCGAGCAGCGCACGCGCTCGCACCGGATCGGACGGCGCCCCGCCGTTTTGGCCGAGCGCCGCGAGATTGACCACGCCGCGCGGATTGCCGGCGTCGGCGGCGCGCTCGAATAACCGACGCGCTTCGTCTTGGTCCTTGGCGACGCCCTCGCCGGTCGCGAGCGCGATGCCGAGCTCGACCATGGCTGAGGTGCTGCCTTTGTCGGCGGCCTTGCGGTAGGCCGCCAGGGCGTCCGGAATTTGCCGATTGGCCGCGTAGGCGCGGCCAAGCTCATAAAGCGCGCGGCGAGATTTGGGCGAGGCGATCTTGCAGTATTTAATCGCCATGGCGACGTCGGACGGGGCGATATCGGGCGTGCCCTTGACGTCCGGCGGCTTGTCCGGGTCGGTCGGGTCGGCGGCGAGGCGGTCGCAAAGCACCTGGTCGGCGGTCTGGGCCGACGCTGAGGAACCGGCAAAGCCCACCATCAGTGCCAATAGCGCGAAGCCAAGATTGCAGAACACCGAAGTTGCACTCGCGCGTTTGATCATGGCTCCACAGCGGCTATCGGTGCGGCATTTTGTGGGGTTGAGCCAACCTAAAGCCGTAGGTCCGCGCCGGCAAGCGCGGCCGGGAACGCCGCCGAATGTCGGGAAGTTCACAGGCGTACCCCCCAAATGTCGGGAGGCGTTGCCTAAATGGCACAGAACTCGTGCGGAAATCTGCTAAATTGCCTCCGTGACTCAATGTGATGGGGCGCCCATGAAAACGCTGATTTTAACGACCGCGGCTCTTGCCACGCTGGTAACGCTTGGCGCGGCCAACGCGGCCGATATGGCGGCCCCGCCGCCGGTCTATAAGGCGCCCGCACCTCCTCCGGCCTATAATTGGACCGGCTGCTATATCGGCGGCGGCGGCGGCTACGGCATGTGGAGCCAGGACAGCTTCCTCACGGCGCCGGGCGGGACCACCGTCACCGGTAACACCACGAACGGCGGCCGCGGTTGGTTCGGAATGGCGCAAGGCGGTTGCGACTATCAGTTCGGCTTGCCTATCTTCGGTATGTCTCAAATCGTCGTTGGTGCTTTTGGCGACTACAATTTTGACGATATTACCGGAACCCTAAACACAGGCGGAATTTTCGGTAACGAGAAAGAGTCGGGCGCGTGGGCCGTTGGCGGCCGGGCTGGCATCCTGATCACTCCGAAATTTCTGTCCTACTTCGACGGCGGATATACCCAGGCGCGTTTCGATCAGGTCAATTTCGTGAGCGATGTGGCGCCGGTTGGCGCCGCTACGGGAACGAGTATCGCCGCAACCACATATAACGGCTGGTTCCTTGGTAGCGGCTTCGAATACTCGTTCGACTTTCTGCCGCTTCCCGGGCTGTTCCTGAAAACCGAATATCGTTACTCGAGCTTCGACTGGGCGAATGTTCCGCTCGCGGGTCCAGGCGCGGCGGGATTCAACATCGACTCCAGGAAGTACACGCAAACGATCTCAACCGAGCTGATCTGGCGGTTCAACTGGTTTGGCCACTGATCCGCGTTAACAACACAGAAACCTGAAGGCCCGGGACGACGGTCTCGGGCCTTTTCGTTTTCGGCAAGCCCCATTGATCCATATCTTTTTTGCATGCCGCTCATTCCGCGGCATCCGTGGCGTCCGCTGTTCGAACCGTTATTGCTGGCGCAGGGGTGGCCATGGAGAATACGAAAAACAATGACTGAAATTGCATCGCTTTGGATACTCTTCGGCGTAATCGTCATGTTCATAGGCTGCGGCTGCATTCTCACCAATCGTCCACCCACACCAAAATAGGGCTACTGCCCGATTGTCGATGGCGGCGTCGGTAATGAGCGCCCTGCGACATCAATGAGCAGTGCTGCGACATCGCGGCATGGAGCCTTCTTCGCAAGGTGCGATTTAATTCAGTCAAGGGCGGCCATGGAGGTCGACATGGCTGTAGATGTCGTGCTTTGGGTCATTCTCGCTGCCGTCGTGGCATGGATATCGTTCGGCTGCGTGGCGACGGCGCCCAGGAACCAGCATCTGAATTAGGCGCGTTACTGCCCGCGCCGCGCGGCGCTGGCGAAGCGTTTGGCTTCTTCGGCCGCGCGGAACAGCGCCCTCGCCTTGTTGATGCACTCCTGCTGCTCGAATTCAGGATCGCTGTCGGCAACGATACCGGCGCCGGCCTGAACGTGCATGGTGCCGTCCTTGATGAGGGCTGTGCGCAGCACGATGCAGGTGTCCATTTCGGCGCCTGCTGAAAAATAGCCGACGCAGCCGGCGTAGAGCGAGCGTTTCTCCTTCTCCAACTCGTCGATGATCTGCATGGCGCGCACCTTCGGTGCGCCCGAGACCGTGCCTGCCGGAAAGCCGGCGGCCAGCGCGTCGAGCGGGTCGCGATCCTTGCGCAGCTTGCCTTCAACGTTGGAGACGATGTGCATGACCTGGCTGTAGCGCTCGATGAAGAACTGATCGGTGACCTTGATCGAGCCGATCTCGGCGACGCGGCCGACGTCATTGCGGCCGAGATCGAGCAGCATGAGATGTTCGGCACGCTCCTTGGGGTCAGCAAGGAGCTCGGCTTCGAGCGCCTTGTCTTCGTGTGGGGTTGCGCCGCGCCGTCGTGTGCCCGCGATCGGGCGGATGGTCACGGTGCCGCCCGCAGCCTTGACCAGGATTTCGGGGCTGGAACCGGCGATGGCAAAGTCGCCGAAATCGAGAAAAAACAGATAGGGCGACGGATTAACCCGCCGCAGCGCGCGATAGAGCGCAAAGGGCGGCAGCGCGAACGGC
>DATJYT010000177.1:0-7810 GCA_035499475.1 Xanthobacteraceae bacterium
GGCGTCGAGTTCGTCACCGCGGCAGCGCCGCCGCCCGAGGCCGTGCTGGCGGCGATGAAAGCGGCGGGCTTCAACGTCACCCACGTCTACGGCCTGACCGAAGTGTACGGTCCCGCCAGCGTCAACGACTGGCACCGCGAATGGGACGCACTTCCCGCCTCGGAGCAGGCCGCCAAGAAGGCGCGCCAGGGCGTGCGCTATCCGGTGCTCGAAGGGCTCGACGTGCTCGATCCCGAAACCATGCAGCCGGTGCCGCGCGACGGCGAGACGCTGGGCGAAGTCATGTTCCGCGGCAACGTGGTGATGAAAGGTTACCTCAAGAACAAAACCTCGACCGAGAAAGCCTTCGAGGGCGGCTGGTTTCATTCTGGCGATCTCGGCGTCATCCATCCCGACGGCTACATCCAGCTCAAGGACCGCTCCAAGGACATCATCATCTCGGGCGGCGAGAACATTTCCTCGATCGAGGTCGAGGACGCGCTCTACAAGCATCCCGCCGTGCAGGTGGTCGCGGTGGTCGCCAAGCCCGACGACAAGTGGGGCGAGACGCCCTGCGCCTTTGTCGAGCTCAAGGCCGGCACCACAGCGACGGCCGATGAGCTGATGGGGTGGTGCCGCACGCATCTCGCCGGTTACAAATGCCCGCGCTATGTCGTATTTGCGGAAATTCCAAAGACCAGCACGGGGAAGATCCAGAAATTCAAGTTGCGGGATATGGCGAAGGTGGTGTGATGCGGATTGTCGTTCCATTCGGCTTAGCGTTGGCGATTTTGGCTTCGCCCGCCCGCGCCGGCGACTACTACGCCGGCAAGACCATCGACTTCCTTGTCGGCGCCGATGCCGGCGGCGGTTATGACATTTACGCGCGCGCCGTGGCGCGGCATTGGGGCAAGTACATTCCCGGCCATCCCAACTTCGTGGTGCGCAACATGCCGGGCGCCGGCTCCGGGCGTGCAGCGACCTATATTTCGACGGTAGCGCCGAAGGACGGCACCGCGATCGGCGCCATCATGCCGGGCGCCATCGTCGGACCGTTGCTCGACGACAAGCCGCAGGCCGGTTTCGATCCGACCAAGGTGCAATATCTCGGCACCGCGGATTCCGGCGTGCGCGTCTGCGTCACCATGAAGGCGTCGAAGATCAAGACCTTCGGCGACGCGCTGGCGCAGCGCGCCGTCATCGGCGCGAGCGGCGGCAACTCGTCCACCCACGACTACGCCTACCTGCACCAGCATACGTCGGGCGCCAAGTTCGACATCGTGCCCGGCTATCTCGGCACCGTCGAGATCGGGCTCGCCATGGAGCGCGGCGAGCTCGACGGCGTGTGCGGCTGGGATTGGTCGAGCGTGAAATCGCAGAAACCCGACTGGTTCAACAACAACAAGGTGAACGTCCTGGTGCAGGAGGGACTCAACGCCGATCCGGAATTGACCAAGATGGGCGTGCCGATGATCTGGGACTACGTGAAAAGCGACGAGGCGAAGAAGATCGTCGAACTGGTGGTGAGCCAGCAGGTGTTCATGCGCTCGTACATCGCCCCGCCCGGCACGCCCGCCGAGCAGATCGACACGTTGCGGGCCGCGTTCGATCAGACCATCAAGGACAAGGATTTCCTGGACGACGCCGCGCGCATGCACATCGAGATCGATCCGCTGTCGGGAGCCGCCGTGCAAGATCTGGTGGCAAAAATTTACACGACGCCGAATGACATCGTCGAAGCGGCCAAGAAGGCGATCAAGCCATAAATCTGCTGCCGCTCACTCTACACAGCGGGAGTCATGCAGTGCGAGTTCGGCAAAAAGATCCGATTCGGAAAAATGCAACCCTTGCCCGCTGCTGCGGAGATGGGCGAGCCGAGACGTCGAACTTTGTCGACTAGTGGACGAACACGTCTTGCCTTAACCGCGCGATCTCGTCCTTCACATGCAATTTGCGCCGCTTGAGTTCTGCAATTTGGAGATCGTCTGCTGATGGGTGAGCCAGTGCCTCGCTGATCTCCTGCTCGAGCGCCTGGTGCCGCCTTTCGAGTTCCGCAAGATGCGATTCAATCGCCATATGGCTTCTCTCCTTGCGTCCGGATTGCTGCCTGATCGAATTAGCCTACACCCAAACAATCATTTTTAGATCATAGTCCCTTTTCGGCCTGCCGAAAATCCCCGCTGTGCACCGGTTTGAAGGCCCACAGCGGGCTTGTCGGCCATCAGCCAAAACGCAATAATCCATAACAACTTAGCCAACTTAGCGTCCGAATACCGCGCGGGGCGCGGCAAAGGCGGCGATGAATCAAGAGGAAGAACGCGAGCTTCGGGCGGAGCTTGCGCGCCTGCAGCAGGAGCATCGCGATCTCGACGCCGCGATCGCGGCGCTCCAGGATTCGCCGGGCGCCGACATCATCCAGGTGCAGCGGCTCAAGAAACGCAAGCTGCACTTGCGCGACCGCATCACCTTCATTGAAGACCAGCTCACGCCGGATATCATCGCGTAGCGGTTGCACGCGCCCCCCGCAGATCGCGATTGCGCTCCATCTTGCGCACATACATCGCCGCGTCGGCGCGGGCGAGCGCTTCGGCCGGGGTATCGAGCGCGCCGAGCGATGCAACCCCGGCCGAAGCGCCGACGACGAGCGTCGAGGCGCCCCACATCACCGGCGTCGCATAGACCGCAGCTTCGAGCGCGGCGGCCTTGAGCGCCGCCGCGGAAGTGCCGACGTTCCACAACAGCACGACGAATTCATCGCCGCCGTATCGTCCGACCACGTCCGACGCGCGAACGCTGCGTGCCAATGTATCCGCGACCGCCCTGAGTACGGCGTCGCCCGCGGCATGCCCGTGCCGATCGTTGACCGGCTTGAAGTTGTCGAGATCGAGGAAGAGCAGCGCGGCGCGCACGCCATAGCGCTTGACGTAGGCGAGCGAGCGGGCAAGCTCGCGCTCGAAGCCGCGGCGATTGAGCGTCAGCGTCAGCGGATCGATGTCGATGCGCTGCTCAAGCTCGCTGATGCGCGCGCGCGAGATTTCAAGCTGCTCCGCGAGCGCATCAACCTCGGCCGCAAGCCGCATCACGATGGCGCGGGCCGGCGTTTTCGTTCGCTTCCCCGCGCCGGCGTTTGCGTTTCCTACGGTCTTGTCGCGCGACGGTTCCTGTCGCGGCCGCGCCAGCGCCGTGAGCTTGTGTGTCGCCGTAGCCGCTTTCCGCTTCATGACCTCCCGCCGCGAATCGCAGCACAACGATAGCCTGCGCGGGCCGCCTGTTCAGCGCACCAATCGGATCAGGATTTCGCCGGTAGAATAGTATCTTAGCGAGCTGCGTCAGATTGTCGCGGAAAACGGCCGCCTCACCGCTTAAGTCACAGACGACGCAATGTGCACGACGCCCTCACGCGTGAACCTCCGGCACCTGAATGCCGACACATCGGTCGTGGATCCGGTCGCCGCAACGCAGCATTTTTTATCGTCGTCAAACCGGCTTCCGATGCATCGTGAATGAAACCGTACGCCCGGCGGCCGCGTCTCAATGATGGCCATATTCAGGCATAACCGTTCAGTCATGGTTCACGCGTTAAATGGGAACTGTGGGTGCGGGGCGGGACTTTGGTCAAAACCCATCTGGTCGAGGTGATGTCATGAAAAAGATTCTGACCGCGCTGGTCGCGGCTGCGAGCATCGCGACAGCCGCGGTAGCGGTGTCGAGCCCCGCAGAGGCGTATTGGCGCGGTGGCGGCTGGCATGGCGGTGGCTGGTACGGCGGCGGCTGGCGTGGCGGATATTGGGGTCCCGGCGCAGGCTTTGTCGCCGGCGCGATCGTCGGCGGCGCTCTGGCGGCGCCGTACTACGGCTATCCCTATGGGTACTATGGCTACGGCCCGTATCCTTATTACGGCCCAGGCTGCGTATGGCGGCGGGTCTGGAATGGATATCGCTGGATCCGCACCTGCGTCTGAGAACGGCAACAGCGCCTGCAGTTCTGATCGCGAGCAGGACCGCAGGCGCGAAGGATCGCGTGCAATCGTAACGATTGCTCTGGCGGATGCGACAGCGGTACCTCACTTCCGCCAAAGATTACGCCGCAAATAACGGCGTGGGCGATATCAGGTGCCAACCAAATCGGGAGTTGCACGGGGGCTCCCGTTGATCAATTGAGGATCGGCACCCGACCGATCGGTTGAGGAGAAAATATGCACAAGTCGCTGATCGGCATCGCTGCCGCGGCGGGCATCGGCCTTGCTTCGCTGGCCGCGCCGAGCGCCGCGAATGCTTATTGCTATGGCTGCGCCGTGGGCGCAGGAGTGCTCGGCGGCGTCGCCGCCGGCGCGATCATCGGTGGCGCCATCGCCAACAGCCCGCCGCCGCCGGCCTACTATCCGCCGCCCCCGCCGCCGGCCGCCTACTATCCTCCGCCCGGCCCGGCTTACGCCGCACTGCCGCCCGGCTGCTATTGGGCGCAGCGCCGCGTTTGGGTCGAGGGCCTGGGTTATCGGATGCGGCCGGTGCAGGTCTGTCGCTGACAACGACCGTCCGCGACCAGGTGTGTTTCGACCGGCCGGCTCGCCATAGCCGGCCGGTTTTTTTCTGTGCCTTCGTCATAGTGTTCATTCACTTTGCGCAGACTACATAGCGCACGTGCAATCACCCCTACGCTCGTGATTCGACGCGGCGGTGCTACCGGACCGATGCCGGCAGAGACGACCAGAGACTCGATCCTGCGCTCCCTCGCGGCGTGGCAGGAAGGCTTGTTCGGCAACAGCAGCAAGCTTGCCGGCGCGGCGCGGCGCGCCGCGGGCAGCGCGCGATTTCTGCTTGCACAAACGTTCCGCCCCAAGCGTGATCCCCGCGTTCGCTTGGGCTCCAAAGAATTGGGCGCCAAAGCAACGCGCCCGCCATGGGTCGGACGAGCGATGACGATGCTTCCGTGGCTTGGCGGCGCTCTGCTGGTCGCTTATGTGGGGCTCGCCGCGGTGCTTTACGTCAAGCAGCGCTCGCTGATGTATTTCCCCGAGACGATCCACACCACGCCGGCGCAGGCCGGCCTGCCGGAAGCCGAAGAACTCACGCTCACTACCTCCGACGGTGAACACATCATCGCCTGGCACGTCGCTCCGAGCGGCAGCAAGCCGGTGATCGTCTATTTTCACGGCAACGGCGGCGCCCTGCACTATCGCGTCGCGCGCTTCAAGAAACTCATCGGCGACGGCATCGGCCTCCTCGCGATCGAATATCGCGGCTACGCGGGATCGAGCGGCAGCCCGAGCGAGGCGGGACTGATCGCCGATGGCGAAGCCGCTTATGCTTACGCCGCGGCGCGCTATGCGGTGCCGCAGATCGTGCTGTGGGGCGAGTCGCTTGGCTCCGGCGTCGCGGTTGCGCTGGCGGCGGAAAAGCCGGTGGGACGCGTGATCCTGGAGGCGCCGTTCACCTCGACGGCAGCGGTCGCGTCGCGACGGTATTGGTTTATGCCGGTGCGGCTGTTGATGAAGGATCAGTTCCGCAGCGACGAGCGCATCGGCAAAGTCACGGCGCCGCTGTTGATCCTGCACGGCGTGCACGACGAGATCGTGCCGTACGCCATGGGCGAGCACCTGTTCGACATCGCCAACAAGCCGAAACACATCGTGCGCTTCCTCGACGGCCATCACGAGGACCTCGACGCCAACGGTGCGTTGCTCGCGGTCGGGCGTTTTCTCGCCGGGGATTTGGATTAGCCGGTAGCTCGATTTGAGCACGGCGAAACCCGATGCCGCCTGGAAGCGTCGCGATCGTCCCTGGATTTCGCTCCGACTTTACGATTGAAGTCGCACAGAAAATCACACCAACTGCATTCTCAGTTCGCGGCCGACGATGCGGGCGGCGCGTTGCAGGCTTTCGATCGTCGCGCCGCCATTGTCGGGATCGAGCAATCGATCCAACTGCGCGCGGCTCGTCTTCATCAGCTTGGCCATGCGCTGCTTGGTGATCTTCTTCTTTTTCATTTCGTTGGCGAGTTGCAGCGCGATGACTGCCTTGATTGCCGCAGCGGTGACCTCCTCGCGAATGCCCTCCTCATCCAGCCAGCTTTCAAAGCTGGAGCCGACATGCGGATTCTTTCTAGCCGTATTTTTCACTGCCATGATTGCGTTTCCTTCAATCGTCGCCGAGCGAGATCCAGGTCTTCCGCCGGTGCCTTTCGCGTCTTCTTGATAATCGCATGGAGCGCAATCAGCACTCCCTCATGAAAGCCGAAAAACACTCTCGCCTCGCGCCTTGTTGCGAGCGATGAGCGGACTTCCCACAAGCCGCCGCTGAGTGGACGGCACAAGGGCAAACCAACCGGCCAGCCGAACTGCACCTTGGCGATGTCGCGTCCGATGGTGCGCTTGTCTTCGCGCGACAGTCTCTTCAGCCACTCGCGGACGGGTTCCCGGCCTGTTGCGGAACGCGGGACAGGCTTAGGAATCTCGGCCATTTATGGCATCTATTGTACCAAAATAGATACACTCGGTCGACGGAGTCAAGGCATTCAAAACGTCTGATAGGTCTGCCCAACCTTGCCGCCGACGCGGGCGAAGCCGGCCTTCGCCGGCTCGTATTTGTCGTTGATGTTGAGCGCCTTGGCGTAGGAGCCGGCAGCCTTGTCCTTTTGCCCCAGCCGCTCGTAGGCGAGCCCGCGGCTCGCCCAGGCCTTGATGTTCTGCGGGTCCGCCTGCACCGCCTCGTCGAGATCGCTTGCCGCCGATGTATTGTCGCCGATCGCCAGATAACTCAGCGCCCGCGCCACATAGGGTTCGGTCTTCTGCGTGGTGAGGCCGAGCGCGGTGGTGAAATCATCGATGGCGGGCTGCTGCTGTTTCTGGCCTTGATAAAGCAGGCCGCGATTGTAGTAGGCCTCGGCATTGTCCGGCCGCAGCGCGATCGCCTTGTTGAAATCGGCCAACGCCTGCGTGCTCTTGCCCTGCAAGCGCTCGACGATGCCGCGGCCGAGATAAGCGGGCGCATAGGACGCATCGATCGCCAGCGCCTTGTTGTAGTCGGCGAGCGCGAGATCGAGCTTGTTGGTCTTGCGGTAGATCAGACCGCGATTGGCGTAGGCCTGCGCGTAATTCGGATCGAGGCCGATCGCCTTGCTGAAGTCGGCGACCGCCTCGTCGTTGCGTCCGGCTTCGCCCAAAGCCGCGCCGCGCATATTGTAGGCTTGCGGGTCGTCGGGATGCTTCTCGATGACCTCGCCGAGCGACGTCAGGTTGTCCTTGGCGGGGGTGTAAGTCTGGTCGTCCTTCTCCCCGGCCGGCGGATTGCCAAGCGAGCAGGCGGTCAGCGCCGACGCAACGACCAGCGCGCATGTCGAAGCCGCTATGCTGCGCCCGATGCGCATGGCCGCGATTCCGGCTGATCGTGTCATCGGATGCCTCGTGGCACCGCATCATGGGCTCGCGCGGCGACCGCGCCGCAAGACCATAGCATCACGGCGCAGCAAAAAAGGCGCGGGCCGGGCGGCCCGCACCTTCATCCAGATGCGCTCTGAGCTTCAGCCGAAGCGGGGCGCGCGCGGCGGGCCGGAACGGGCGGCGCCGGGGCCGGTCGTGGGCTTCGGCTTCATCGGCAACAGGCCCTCGCGCTGCAACCGCTTGCGCGCAAGCTTGCGGGCGCGGCGGATCGCTTCCGCCTTCTCCCGCGCCTTTTTCTCCGATGGCTTTTCGTAATGGCCGCGAAGTTTCATCTCGCGGAAGATGCCCTCACGCTGCATCTTCTTCTTCAGCGCCTTGAGGGCCTGGTCGACATTGTTGTCACGGACAAGAACCTGCACGCGTGCTCCTTTTGCAGTGCGTTCATGGGATTGC
>DATJYT010000178.1:0-5057 GCA_035499475.1 Xanthobacteraceae bacterium
CAGATTCGGCGTCGTCCGCCGCGCCGTAGACGCCGGACATGCCGTAACAGCCGAGCCCAATGTTTGACACGCGAAGAGCCGTATTGCCGAAGGTGCGGTAGGTGATCATGGTTGATCCCGGGTTGGAGGCCGGCCTTGCCAAGACGTTGCTTTGACATTTCAGGTCTTGTTGCGCCGGTTGATCACGCCCGTGATACCGCCGGGCATGCGTCTTGCGCTGCGGTTCAAGTCCATATCGCGACGACGGTCCGGCGCGGCCAGGTTTTGCGGTCTGCGCGGTCAGGTGCTGAACGGCTGCTATCGAAAACAGCGGTCAGAGATAAAGGCTCTTCATCAGGTTTTCCGGATAGCGCAAGCCCGCCGCGGCACCGGCCGGAATAGAGTCGGAGATTTGCGCAAGATCATCTTCGGTCAAGTTGACTGAAAGCGCCCCGATGTTTTCCAGCAGTCTCTCTCGTTTCTTGGTTCCGGGGATTGGGATGACGTCGTCACCCTGGGCCAAGAGCCAGGCGAGGGCAAGCTGCCCGAGCGTGCAATGCCGGTCTCGCGCGATCTCCCCGATGCCGCGAACGAGTGCCAGGTTGTGCGCGATATTCTCCGCCGCAAAGCGCGGATGCCGCTTGCGCGTGTCGCCGTCGCTCATGCCTTTCGGATCATCGACAATGCCGGTCATCAAGCCACGGCCCAGCGGTGAATAGGCGACGAATCCGATCTTGAGCTGCCGGGTCGTCCTCAAAGTCTCCTCGGCCTCGGTGCGGTAGAGCAGCGAGAACTCGTTTTGAACGGCGGCGATCGGATGCACGGCATGCGCGCGGCGAATTGTCTCCGGCCGTGCCTCGCTCAGGCCCAAGGCGCGGACCTTGCCCTGTTCGATTAGCCGCGCCATGGCGCCGACGGTGTCTTCCACGGGCACCGTGGGATCGATGCGGTGCTGATAATAAAGATCGATGGTGTCGACGCCGAGCCGCTTGAGACTCGCCTCACATGCGCTCGCGACATATTCAGGCCGTCCGTCGGCGATCCTGCCGCCGCGGCCGCCCAGATTTCCGAATTTCGTCGCCAGCACGACGCCAGAGCGCCGACCCTTGATGGCCTTACCGACCAGTTCCTCATTGTGGCCTGAGCCGTAGGCGTCGGACGTGTCGAGCAGCGTAATGCCGAGATCGAGCGCCTCGCGAATGAGTCCAATCCCTTCCTCGTCGTTGCTCGTTCCGTAGACGCCGGACAGCGACATGCAGCCAAGCCCGATCGCCGATGTTGCGATTCCGGATGAGCCGAGCGAGCGGTTCGGGAGAGTTGTATTCGTCATCTTGCTGACCTGCGCAATTGCGCCCTCACTGAAACGGTCTTCAATGTGCCATTCCGCTTGGCGATGTGCAAAGCGCGAGCGGCTTTTTGCCCGGCGTTAGCGGATGGCTCATGCGGCCTTGAGCAGCGCTTCGACCTTCGGCCAGGGATCGGGCGCGAGATTCTTGAACGGCGCCCAGTCGGCGTCCTGCATGCGATCGAAGATCGCGGCCTTGACCGAAGCCCGCTCTCGCACCCGCGCCCACCAGTCGGCGACCGCCGGCTCTTTCCGCCACATGGCGCCGAGCTTGAGCAGCTCCAGGCGCAGGATATAGGGGATCACCGCGCAGTCGGCATTGGTGAAGGTGTCGCCGGCGAGATAGGGTCCGTGCTTGAGGTCGTCGGCCATCCACGAAATCATCTTCTGGTGCTGGCCGAGCGCGTCGGCGACGAATTCCGAATCGAGGCCGTGCTCGATGACGCTGCGCTTGTATTCGGCTCGCCGCTTCAGCGGCGCCTTATTGATTTCGGCCAGCCATTGTTCGCGCGACATTTTCAGAAATCGCGGCCGAAACGCCGTAGCAAAAGTGAGGATGGTGCAGGCATTGTGCATGTATTCGTCGATCAGCTTGTTGTAGAGGCGCACGCGATGACGCGCGGCCGGCGTCTTCGGCATCAGTGGCGGATCGGGGAACGCTTCGTCGATATAGTAGAGGATCAGCGATGATTCGACGACGACGTAGCCGTCATGCACCAATGTCGGCACCACGCCGTTCGGATTGAGCTTCATATAGGCCGGGTCGTTCTGGTCGCCTTGCAGCGTCAGCAGATGCTCATTCGCCTCCAGGCCCTTCTCCTTGAGCGCGATCCGCACTTTCTGGGCGCATACCGAATTGATGTTGTGATAGAGTTCCAGCACGGATTTCCTCCTCGAAGCTTCATTGTGTCGGCCGTTGCCGGCCGCGGTCTTAGGCAGCCAGTCTGGCGCGGTCGTGCGGCTGCCCGAGATCGACCGGCGTGCCCTTCGGGATGATCTGGTTGGGGTTCACCCGGGCGATCGAATAGTAGTTGATGACGTAGTAGCGCGGCTTCACCGTGGCGGCGACGCCCGGCACCTGATAGAGCTCGCGCATGTAGTTTGATAGGTTCGGATAGTCGGCGATGCGCTGTCTGTTGCACTTGAACAGCGAGAAATAAGCGACGTCGAAGCGCACCAGGGTCGGGAACAGTCGCCAATCCGCTTCGGTGATCTGGCCGCCGACCAGATACCGCTGGCGCGACAGGCGAGCCTCGAGCCAGTCGAGCGTCTCAAACAAGCCATCGTATGCCTCTTCGTAAGCGGCTTGCGTCTTGGCGAAGCCGGCGCGGTACACGCCGTTGTTGACGTTGTGATAGACGCGCTCGTTGACGGTATCGATCTCGGCGCGCAGGGCCTGCGGATAGAGGTCGGTGCGGTCGCCGGTGATGCCGTTGAACTCGGTGTTGAGCATCCGGATGATCTCGGATGATTCATTGTTGACGACCCGCTTCGTCTTCTTGTCCCAGAGCGTCGGGACGGTCACCTTGCCGGTATAGGCCGGGTTGCTCGCCACGTAGGCTTCATAGAGGTAATGGAAGCCGTTGACCTCGTCTGGGATGCAGTCGGGGTAACGGGCATCGCGCTCGAAGGTCCAGCCGTTCTGCTTCAGTCCCGGGATTGCGTAGGCGACGGAGATCATGCCTTCGAGCTTCTTGATTGCGCGATAGATCAGCGTGCGATGCGCCCACGGACAGCCGTGCGCGACGTAAAGGTGATAGCGGCCGGCCTCGGCCTTGAAACCCGAGGAGCCGTCCGCAGTGATGCGGTCGCGGAAAATGCTGTCGGCGCGCTTGAACTGCCCGGATTGACTGGTTTCCTGCGGCAGTTCGCTGTCGCTCCATTGGCCGTCGATCAGAACACCCATGATGCGTCGCTCCAGAAAAGGATATTGCGTCCGTTCGTGGCTTGATTTTGTATCAGGTGCGCCAGACCCGCACCACCGCAAGGAAAGCGAAAGCGATGACGCTGCACCTCTACGACCTCGCCGCCGCCGATCCAGCGCGCCGCTTCAGCCCTTACTGCTGGCGTATCCGCATGGCCTTGGCGCACAAAGAGCTTCCGGTCGAGACGATCCCCTGGCATTTTACCGAAAAGGCCGAGATCGCGGCATCGGGCCAGATATTCGTGCCGGTGCTTGTCGACAAGGGCCGCTGGATCAGCGATTCCTGGACCATCGCGAATTATCTCGAGGATGCCTATCCGAATTCGCCATCGCTCTTCGGCGGCGGCGCCGGACGAAGCTTGACCCACTATTATTCGACGGCCGCCGACGCCCTGGTGACGGCGATATTCCGGTTCATCGCCCTCGACATCCTGCACGCGATCCACGACAAGGACCGCGCTTACTTTCGTGAAAGCCGCGAAAAGCGCGTCGGCATGACGCTTGAGTCCTTCGTCGCCGATCGCGATGCGCGACTGCCCGCCTTTCGCGACAGCCTGATGCCGCTGCGCCGCACGCTGAACGCGCAGCCGTTCTTCGGTGGCGATCAACCGCTCTATGCCGACTATGCGATGTTCGGTCCCTTTCAGTGGGCGCGCTGCATCAGCCCCTTCGTTCTGCTCGCACCTGACGATCCGATCAGGCTATGGCGAGACCGCTTGCTCGATCGGTTTGACGGCATGGCGCGCAAGGCTCCGGCTTATGACGGCTGAACCTTTCGAGAGCGGCCGTGGCGGAAGAGAGTGGGGGTCGAACCCACCAAGGACCGGCTGACGGCCCTTCCCGGATTTGAAGTCCGGACGCCCCACCGGGGACGATTCTCCTCCTCACACGGCGGCGTTCCTGGCGCCGCCGGAGGCGCGCCGGAAAAAATCGAGCCGTTGCCGGTTGATGCGCCGCAGGTCGCCGCGCCGCAACGTCACGCCGTGGCGGTCGAAAAACTCGAGCACCTGGATTGCGACCTTGCGCCCGTTGTTCATCCGGTCGCGGAACTGCGCGGCGGTGAATTGACCATCGGCCGCGCCGGCCGCGATGTCGGCGGCGATTTCGACCATCTCGGCCGCGGTATCCCGCAGGAAGAAATGGTCGGGCGCCATTTCGATCACTTTGCCCTGGCGGGCCAGCGATTTGAGCACGCGGCGAATGTCAGCTTCGGGCACGCGCAGCACCGCCGCAATCTCGGCACAACGCGGCGGCCGGAAACGATCGGCGCCGGAGAGCAACGGCGCAATCTTCGACCACAATTGTCCGTCCTGCTCGGTGAGGGCGGCGCTGTGGGCGTTTAGCCTGGCCGCGCCTCCCTCGAAGACGAGATCGCGCGTCTGCACGAGCGTCTGCACCACGCATGACAGCAGCCGGGGAGGCGGCCTTGGCTGCAATTTCCGGCGCAAACGCTCGGCATCGAGTCCCGGCATGTCCGGATTGGCGGCATGAAACGCGGTGAGCGCCTCCAGGATGCGGCGTTTGAGATCAAGCCATGTTTCGCGCGACAGCGCGAAGATTGAATTCGGCCCCTTCACGCACACGAGGGCCAATTCACCGGCCATCCTGTCGGTCTGGTCCGTTTTCAACGCGTGGTCGCGGGCGAATGCGGCGAGATCGATATGAAAAGGTGATCGTCCGGCCAAAGCGGCGAGCGCCTGTCGCGGCTCAGCTAATCCAAGCGCTTCGAGCTGCGCGAGCCGCTCGGGCGTGCGGCGCTGGCGCGAAGGTGGGCGCAGATCGAGGAAGCTGCCGCCGCCGATGGTGCGC
>DATJYT010000179.1:0-8182 GCA_035499475.1 Xanthobacteraceae bacterium
TTGGCGAAAGCAAACAGCCGCTCCGGCGTGCGATGCGCCGAGACGATGCGCGACGCGTACGACACGCCGAGCGCATCGAGCGTCTCGGCGGCGTGCTTCATGGTCGGCCAGTCGGACTGGCTGCCCATGATAATGGCTACGGGTTTCGCTTCCGGCGGCGCCACCAAAATCCCCTGCGCGAAGGAAGCGCCGGAGTATAGCCCCGCCTCTTTTTGTGACAAGGCGCCGCGAGGCTGTTTGCACGACAATCAGCGCTACGGTTACCGCGCTTTTCACGTCACCAGGTTGGCGTCGCGCGCCAGCAGCCATCGACCGTTCGGCTATTTGTGGAGCACCGAAAGCGTGTAGCCGGCGCGCCGCATGGGGCTGCCGCCCGGCGGCGTGATCGTGATCTCGATAAAATTCCGCAGATAGGCCCAATCGCCCAAAATCCTGATCTCGCGAATGTCGCTGCTGCCGTCCATGCGGACGTTCTTCATGGTTTCCGCCGCGACGCGGAAAGCCTCTTTGCCGAACGGCTCGCGGCCCGGCACCATGAAGATCACGTCATCGGTCATCAGGCTCAGCACGGCTTCGGCGTCGCCGACCCGGCTCGCCGCCATCCAGTTGGCCACCAGGTCACGGATGGCGCACTCATCTTCGCTCATGCAATGTCCTCGCCGCCGCGCGTTGAAAGCCTATATATCAAGCTGGGGATTGCGGAGCAGCATCAATGCAGATGAGCCAATTCCATTACCTGCCGCTGACGCCCGGCTTCTTTTCCATGCTGGCCGGCATCTTCGCCATCGTGTTTTTGCTCCTGGAATTGGGCGCGCTGCGTTACGCGTATCTCAGTCTCGGCGTCAGCCCGCGAGCGGCGATGCTGCTTCTCCTCGGCACGCTCCTCGGCAGCTATTTCAACATCCCGATCGCCCAATTGCCACCACAGCAAGTCATGTCCAACCAGGTGGTCGACTTCTTCGGCATGCAATATGCGGTGCCGGTCGTCACCGACTGGCCCGGCACCGTGATTGCGGTCAATGTCGGCGGCGCGGTGATCCCGACGCTGATGTCGGTCTATCTGCTCGTCAGGAACGATCTGTGGGTCAAGGGCGCGATCGGCACAGCGATCGTCGCGGTGGTGCTGCACTGGCTCGCCGACCCGGTGCCCGGCATCGGCATCGCCGTGCCGGTGTTTATGCCGGCGGTGATCACGGCGATCGTCGCTCTCGTGCTGGCGCGCGACCGCGCCGCGCCGCTCGCCTATATCGCCGGCGGGCTGGGCACGTTGATCGGCGCCGACCTGACCAATCTCGGCAAGGTCGGCGGTCTCGGCGCGCCGGTCGCTTCCATCGGCGGCGCCGGCACGTTCGACGGCATTTTTCTTACCGGCATCCTCGCCGTGCTGTTGGCGAGCCTCTATGCTCGGCCGCAGCAGGCGCAGGCGGAGTAAAACGAGGCAGATCGCAATGTCCACGAAATCGACCGAGACTGCGCCGCGCGATCCGCGTGCGATCACCGACTACCACGCACACGTCTACTACGATCCGAAGCAATCCCGCGGCAAAGCGGAACGGCTGCGCGAGCGCGTCGGCGCGCGGTTTCCGCAGGCCAAGCTCGGCCGCTGGCACGACGAACTCGTCGGGCCGCATACCGAATCGATGTATCAGATCGCCTTTCCGACCGAGATGCTGGCGGACTTCGTGCCCTGGCTGATGCTCAACCGCGATGGCTTGACCGTGCTCCTGCATCCGGAAACCGGCGACGACTACACCGATCACACCGCGCACGCAGCATGGTTCGGCGCAGTGCTGCCGCTGCGAGTCGAGGTTTTCAAGAGAGATTAGTCTCAAAGCCCGCGTTCGTGCTTGATGCGATCGATGTAGAGCTCGATTTCGGGCGGCAAGGTCTGCATGCCCTCGCGTCCGGCTGCCGACAAATAGGGCCGCAGATGCGATCCGACGAGGAAGCGCGGCTGATGGTCGGGCGGAATGACGCGGTCGAAGATGACGACGATCAGCACTGCGACCAGGAAGATGCGCACTGCACCGAGCGCCGCACCGGCGCAGCGGTCGAACAGGTTGTTTTCGGGGCCGACAAACTCGCCGAGCACGGTGCGAAACAGCGCGCTGACGGCAACGCCGAGCGCGATGAACAGCGCGAATAAAACGATCCAGGCATCGTCCTGCGGTATCGCCGTCCGGCCAAGCACCAGACCCATCAGACGCGGCGTCAGCGCCACCGCAATCGGCGCCGCCACCAGATAGCCGAGGATCGTCACCATGCTGCGCAGCAGCCCGGCGTTGAAGCCCATGATGATGGCGACGACCGCCACCGCATAGACGAAAGCGTCGAATGGATTCATGAACGCTAGCGCGGCTGACCATCTTCAAATTCGCGCTCGAAAATCTCGCCGAGCGTCGAATAGAAGAAGCCGTTGAGCCGGCCGATCGGATCAAGCTTGCGCATGTCGATATACTTGCCCGACATGCAGGCTGGGTCGACGTGCATGTAGATCACCTCGCCGATGACCAGCGGATGCCGGTTCGGGCCGAGCTCGAGCACGCGCTCGAGCCTGCACTCGAAGTGGATCGGCACCTCTTTCACGCGCGGCGCCTTGACCTTCACGCTCGGGATCGCGGTTAGCCCGGTCTCCTCGAATTCCGAATCGCCTTCGGGAAAACCGTTGGCGCTGTCCACCATCTCTTTCCACACCGGCTGCGTCACCACATTGAAGCAGAACTCGCCGGTCTCGCGGATGTTCCTCAGCGTGTGTTTTTCGCTGCCGTCCGGGTTGCGCGCGATCGTCAGCGAGATCATCGGCGGCACGACGCACACCACGGTGAAGAAGGAAAACGGCGCCAGGTTGGTGACGCCTTTTGCGCTCACCGTCGAGGCCCAGCCGATCGGACGCGGCACCACGGAGCCGGTAAGCAGGCGATAGATCTGCCGTTTGTCGGCGGTCGCGGGATCGAACTCGAGATAGTCGGACATGGCGCGCCCCTCCGGCCAGTGGGTTGAATAGGGCCGCGAACCTGCGATAGTCAATGCACAACGATACGGCCGTGGAGTCTGCTATGAACGTCAACGTTGCGCCTGAAAAATCGATGGCGAAGGCGACGGCTCCCTTCGAGGTCGAGCGCCTCGGCGCCCGGCTCGGCGCCGAAATTCACGGCCTCGACCTCAAGGCGTCGATGTCGCCGGAGACGTTTGCAGCGCTCGAGGCGGCGTTGATCGAGCACAAGGTAATCGTGCTGCGCGACCAGCATCTGACCACCGCGCAGCACGTCGCCATGAGCCGGCTGTTCGGCGATCTCGAAGTCCACCCGATGCGGCCGCAGGGCGAGTTCCCGGAAATTCTCGTCCTCGACAATCACAAGGACAATCCGGTGCTGTCCACCGACGTGTGGCACAGCGACACGACGTTTCGAAAAAATCCGACCAAATATACGATCCTGCGGTGTCAGATCATGCCGAAAGTCGGCGGCGACACGCTATGGGCCGACATGGAGGCGGCCTATGAGGGCCTGAGCGAAACCTTCCGCAAAATGATCGACGGCCTTCGCGCCGTGCACGACTTCCAGAATTTCCGCGTGCTGTTCAAGAACACCGACGAGGATCGGGCCAAGCTGCGCAAGATGGAGGAGATGTTTCCGAATCCATCGCATCCGGTGGTGCGCACGCATCCGGTCAGCGGCCGCAAATCGATCTACGTCAATCCGCAATTCACGCTGCGGATCGAAGGCCTCGAACCGGCCGAGAGCCGCGCCATTCTCGACGTGCTGTTCGCGCAGGCGCACGTGCCGGAATACCAGTTCCGGCTGCGCTGGGCGCCGGGCACGATCGTGTTCTGGGACAACAGGTCGACGCAGCACTATGCCGCCAATGACTATTATCCCGAGCGCCGGCGCATGGAGCGCACCGCCGTGGTCGGCGACGCGCCGTTTTGATCGCTCTCTCCTTGCGGTGAGAGGGTTTTTTCTGCGTCTTCGCTGACGCGGTCTTAGCCGGTCGGCTGCTCGTGGGGCACGTGGTGATACGAATGCCGGACGTGATGCCGGTGGCGAGAGACCGGCGGAGCGCTTTCGGGATAAGAGACCGGGTGGATGCCAAGCGCGCCTTCGAAGCCGCCGATAATTCCACCGACCGCGACGCCGACAACCGCCCCGACCGGGCCCGCCGCATTGGCGCCCACATAGGCGCCGTGAGCGGCGCCGTCGGGAATGCCCTGGGCCTGCGCCGTGAGCGGCGAGGCAAGCAACACCGCAACTGCGGCTGCGAACACAATATGATACTTCACGCTACGACCCCTTCCTGTTTTCAGAGATGCCGTCGGATGACGGTCAATGAAGGCGACAGCGCGGCGTTTGCGTGGCGGCGGGGCGAAGCCGAGGCGATTCCCGGACCGGTGCGGCAAAACCGTCACACTGATCACAGAGGCGCGGCGGCCGCGGCGGCGCAAAGGCTGCAGTTCCGCTCGAGCGCGACCTTTGATTGATACATATCAATCTGCCGTGATCGTCGCCGCATTATTTTATCGACTGCTGAAGGACGGACGATTTCTATGCGCAGCGCCATCAAATTGTGTGTCATGAGCTTCACGGTATTTGCCGTGGGTCTGGCGGCGCGGAGAATTTTTCTGTGGGACGTCATGCCCGTCTCCTGGGACCAGGAGCCGCCACAGACCGGCGCCCTCGAAGCGGCATTTCTTCTGCTCTCCATCGAGAACATCGCCGCTGCAGTCGCGATCATTGCTCTCGCCTTTGCCGGAGGCCTCCTCATTCGGCGCTGGCGGCGAAGCTCGATTCCGTAGGACGGAACGGATTGCCGGCACCAATATTCCAAGCATCGGACATTTGACATTTCACCGGCCTGTCGGACCATGGCCGCATGTCCGCATCCCCCGAATTGCCGCAGCATTCGAGCGTGGCGGTCGTCGGCCTCGGCAGCATCGGCGGTGTGGTCGCCGGGTGCCTTGCCGCGGCTGGACGGCACGATGTCATCGCCTGTGTCCGCCGGCCGATCGAGCGCCTGACCCTGGAAGCACCGGGCGGTGCGTTAGAGCTGCCGCTCAACGCGTTGAGCGATCCCGCGCGAGCAAAGCCGGTCGACTGGTTGCTGCTTTGCACCAAAACCCAGGACACCGCTTCGGCCGCGCCGTGGCTCGAGCGCCTGTGCGCGCCGTCAACGCGCGTCGCCGTGCTGCAGAATGGCGTCGATCACGTTGACCGCGTGGCGCCGCTCGCCGCCGGTGCGACCGTGGTGCCGGTCATCGTCTATTACAACGGCGAGCGCCTTGCCGCCGATCGGGTGCGTCTGCGCCAGGGCGCGGATCGCGACATGGCGGTGGCCGACGACGCCGACGGCCGCGCCTTTGCGGCGCTGTTCGCGGGCACGCCGCTGCGCGTGCTGCTCGCCGACGATTTCGTCACGCTGGCGTGGCGCAAGCTTCTGATCAATGCCGTCGCCAACCCGATTACCGCCCTCACCCTGCAGCGCCAGGCGGTGTTGCGGCGCCCGGACATGCAGGCGCTCGAACTCGAAATCCTCGGTGAGGCCATCGCGGTCGCGCGCGCCGAGGGGGCGCGGCTCGCCGACAAAGAGGCCCGACATGCGCTCGACACGCTGTTCACGTTTTCGGGCGAGCTCGGCACCTCGATGTATTTCGACCGGCTCGCCGGCCGGCCGCTTGAAGTCGAGGCGCTGACCGGAGCCATCGTCGCCGCCGGCGCGCGACACGGCATCGCGACCCCGCTCAACCGCATGCTGCTTACGCTGCTGCGGGCCATCAACGATGCCGCGGCCAAAGCGCCTTGAACGCACCGCACAATCGATCGCGTCGCCGATGGCGGCAGCACTGAAATGTGAAAGTGTGTCCGTAATCACATCCCGATTGCGGTCGGGACGTTACCTTTGCCTGAGTGTGGGGCGCAGAAAAGCAAGCCGGAGAACGAATCGTGCCGCTGAGAAGGCTTCCGGAGAAAATCTGCGACTTCCTCCGTCAGCGCCCGGAGCGAATGTACTGCGATAGCTGCATTCAAGAGCGTCTGGGGTTGAAATGGCGTCAGCAGGTCCAGCTGATCACCGCGACGCTCGCGGTCACCGAAGCGTTCGAGCGGGAGTTCAATACCTGCTGTACCTGCAATACGGTCAAGTCCGTCACCCACGCGATAGGGCGCGCGCCGCAAGCGGCAACCGATCCGCTGCGGACCGACGTTCTGCGTGCGACGCACAATGCGAGCCTCGGCGATCCCGCAGCGCCCTGCCTGTTGCAAAAACCTGATCCCGCCGCTGCCACGGTATCGCGGCTGGTCTTGCCCGCATCATCGGCGGAAAAGCAAAAGCGCTCGCGTTCCGTCTGAAGCGCTGGATTCCCGTTTTCCACTTCCTGAAGCGCGCATCCGGGGAACGAATAGGAGCTTCCGCCGTTACAACCGGCGAGAGGATTCCTGTCATGTCGTTGCTGAAATGGGCGTTGATATTTTTTCTGATTTCGGTGGTTGCGGCGGTGTTCGGCTTTACCGGCATTTCGGCCGCCAGCGCCGACATCGCCCGCATCCTGTTCTACATCTTCGTGGTCATTTTCCTGGTGCTGCTGGTGTTGGGGCTGATCGCCTTCCGCGCATGACGTTCGCGCGCTATAAAGCCAGCATGGCACGACGACCGACAGATCCGCGCTCCGCGGCCGAACAGGCTTTCAAGGCGGCGACCACGAAGCCGGTGGAAGGACCGCCCAAAGCAGCGCCGGCAGTGCCCGGCGTCAAGGAAATGGTCTCGCTGCGCATCGATCGCGACGTGCTCGACTTCTTCCAGGAAGACGGCCCGGGCTGGCAGGACCGCATCAACGCGGCCTTGCGCAAGGCGGCGGGGAAGTAGGGCTGCATTATTTCATCACCGCATCGTGGATCGCGCGGCAATGACGCACGATATTGCCGTGCGCGGTGACGAACTCCTTCAGCGGTGTCGCGATATCGAAGAAATAGATGTTGGCGATGAAGCCGTAGATTCCGGCGTCGATGCTGGTCGGCCTCGGCCCGTGCACATAGCCGCCGTCCGGAACGAGACGCGCCAGCACCCCCAAGTCGGCAAGCCCGCGCGCATAGGCGGCGTCCGGCACATAGCGCCCGATGCCCTGATAGTGATAGCGCTCGAAGTTGAACTCCTGCGCCTTGCGTAAGCCGTCCGCGGTAAGGCGCGGATGCTCGCGCATCAGCGCGTCGCGGAACGCCGGCCAGAAGCGTTCGTCCTTCCAGCGCGAATAGGACATGACCCAATAGAGATCATCGAGCATGCGCGTGACCAGAAGATTGGTGTCGCGCTGGCCGGCGGTGAGCGCAGCGTCGATCGTCAGGTGATGCTTGCGGATCAAATGCGCAATGATGGTTTCGCTGTCGCCGACCGTTTCGCCGTCGTCGACGATGTAGGGAAGCTGCCCGCGCGGCGCCGCCGAGGCGTCGAAAATGTGTTCATGGGCGAACGGCACGCCGGCGAGCCGCAGGAAAGCGAACACCTTGAGGCCGTAGCCGTTGTTGTCGGCGACGCCGAACAGTTCCGGATAGGAATAGAGCGTGATCATGAATTCCAATCACGCTCCAACGGTCCCATCGAACGGCGCAGGCTGAACCTAGCACCCACCAGCGTGTGCCTATTTCTTCAGCAGCGCGTCGCGTTGCTTGACCAGCCGATCGAGCTCTTCGTTTTGCTGGGCGATACGGTCGGCGTTGCGGTCCTCATCCTCGGCGCCGGAGAAAGCTGCCGCCTGTTCAATCAATTGGCGGATATTGTCACGGGTGATGGCAATGCGTTGTTCGAGCTCGGAAAGCGAAAGCGAGCTGCCGTTGCTCATCGTGTCCTCCTCCTGACGGTGTCTGCGAACCAAGCGTAGCCCGGATCGGACGGAAGCGAAATCCGTGTGGAGTACGAAGGCTGCAGGGCAGCAAACGCGGCCAGCCCGTGATACGATCCCGCTGCAACCATGGAGACGAATGGATGAGGGCTCCGATCCTGGCTCTTGCGCTGGCGCTGACGACGATTCCCGCCGTCGCCGATTCCATCCCGCCAACCGAAGCGCGCACCCATGTCGGCCAAAACGTGACCGTTGAAGGCGTCGTCAGCGGAGTCCACCATGTGGCGCCCAGCAAAGTGACCTTCATCGACCTGGGCGGGCGCTACCCGAACAACGCGCTGACCTGCGTCATCTTGA
>DATJYT010000180.1:0-4349 GCA_035499475.1 Xanthobacteraceae bacterium
GCGACCGCGGCCGGCACCACGTAGTGTTTCAGTTCAGGCGCCGCGATGTCGAGGCCTTCGAGCGCCGAGAGCACGGAGATCGCCGGCGTGATGGCGCCGTCGCCGTAAATCAGCGCCGCGCCGAGCAGACCCGCGGCAATAATGGTCGGGCGGTGCCGCTGCTTGACGCCGAGCAGCGACATCAAAGCGAGGATGCCGCCCTCACCGTCGTTGTCGATGCTCATGGCCACGATCACATATTTGACGGTCGTGACCAGAAACAACGTCCAGATCACCAGCGACAGCATGCCGAGGATGCGATCCGGCGTGGCGTCGCCGCTGAGAAAATCGAACGCGGTCTTGAGCGTGTAGAGTGGGCTGGTACCGATGTCGCCGAACACGACGCCGAGCGCCGCCACGCCCATGACGGCGAGCGTGCCGCCGCTCGCATGCGGGATCGTGGATTCGCTCACGTCATGGGGTGAGATCGACGTCATCACGAAACACGATGGCTTGTGAGGGCCCACCGCGCCGGCGCCCGGAGGGTGCGCGACGCACGGAAGGATGAATTGGTGCGCATGACAGGATCATGACACCGATGCCGTCCCGGCGAGGTAATCGAATGAACTACGCTCCAACTCCGGCGGCAGGTAACGCATTCAGGTCCGCGGGCCGTAATACCATTCGCGCAGCTTGCGATAGGTGATCGGCTCATAAAGCGCCGGCCGCGCCATGCTCCGACACGTCGGCAACACTTCGATCAGAGCGTCGCCGCTCGGGCCGAAGAATACCGGGATCGAGTAGCGATCGACCTCGTAAGTGTTGATGACCCGATGCTTGGTCGAAAGATACTCGTCGTTGGTCCAGCGCACGATGAGGTTGCCGGTATTGACCAAGAGCGCGCCCGGAACGATGTCGACCTCGCGCCAATGGCCCGACGGCATTCGCACTGCGAGGCCGCGAACATCTTTTTGCGCGAGAAACGTCATCAGCGCGTTGTCGGTGTGCGGTGCGATGCCGTATTGCCTTTCGCCGACCTGCTTCTGCGGCGGATAGTAGAGCAGATTCATCGTCACGTGCGGTGTCGCGAAAAATCTGTCGAAGTAATCGAGCGGCAGTTTCAGCGAGGCCGCCCATAGCGGCAGGAATCGGCGGCCGAGATTTTCGACGCTGCCGTGATATTCGAGCAAGGTCTCCTTGAATCCCGGCAGATCATCCGGCCACTTGTTGACGACGGCCTGGCGCTCGGCTTCCGTCATGCTCAAGCCTCCGGAGCCGCCTTCGCGATTGATAGCGAACTTGGCGACGAGGTTCGGCTTGGCGCCGGCGATGATGTTGATGTTGGTGCGCTGATAGTCGTCCATGAAGCACGGCTGATACCCGGACTTGAACCCGCCGGTGTCGAAATAGGGCAGGACCTTTTTCCGCTCGATCGGCAGCGCATGAAACCGCTTGGATTCCGCAAAGACGCGATCGATCAGCGCCTGCGGGATGCCGTGACCCTTAAGGTAGAAGAAACCGATGGTCTTGCTGATCTCGCGCAGTTGGGCCGCAGCGTTCTGGCAAGCGCCGGGCTCACCGCCGAGATAGGCGCCGATATCGAGCGTCGGGATGATTTCCGTGGAGTCCGGATGATCCATCAGATAGATGGATTCTTCGTCGTCCTTCATCTCGCCGCGGACGTCGCGCACTTTCAGGCTTTCCATCGCAGCCTCCCGAAACTTTCGGCCACGGGCCTTGCTGACCGGCGCCGAAAGAGATCTACGCAACACCTTGATGCAACCAGCAATCGCCGTGCCGCGCAAGGGACGATCCGCTGCGGGCGGCGCTAGCGCGTCGGGGTCGGGTCTTCGATCACCGGATTCGACAATACGCCGAGTCCATCGACTTCAACCTCGCAGACATCGCCAGGCCGCATGTGCAACTGCCCAGCGACGACCACGCGGCCGACCGGTTTCTCTGGCTGTTCGCCTTCGCGCAGCGGCAAGGCACCCGGCGAGCCGGTGACGATCACGTCGCCGGGCTGGAGCGTATAGCCCTCGGACAGATATTCGATGAGCCGCGGGACGTCGTGCAGCAGACCCGAAATCTTGGCGCGCTGGCGCTCGATGCCGTTGAGCCGCGTGATCAGGGTGTGATTGGCTGGATCGCCGAACTCATCAGGCGTCATCAGCCACGGCCCGAAGCTGCCGGAGCGCTCGAAATTCTTGCCGAGGCCGAATTGGCGGTTGTGGCCCTGATATTCCCGCACCGAGCCTTCATTATAGCAGGAATAGCCGGCAACGTGCGCGAACGCCTCGTCGCGCTTGATGAAGCGGCCGGGCTTGCCGATTACCAGCGCGAGCTCGCCTTCATAATCGTAGGCCTCGGCGATCTTTTTGCTGGGCGCCCACAGCGGCTCCTTGTGGCCGACCTGTGAAATCGGCATGCGCATGAAGATCTGCGGATAAACCGGCGAGGTGGTCAGCCCGGTCTCCTCGATGTGGAGCTTGTAGTTGAGCGCGAGCGCCCAGGTGGCGTGCGGCTCGCGGATTACCGGATCGAACGCGATGTCGTCGAGCGAGAGATCGGCGGGCTTTCCCGTAATCGCCGCGCGTACTTTGGCGAGCGTCGGATCGATCTGCAAAATCTCGCGCAAATCGCCGGGCAGTTCAGGGGCGGCCCGAGAAAGAGAAACGAGGCCATTGTCGCCGGCGACAACGCCGACACCGTGCTTGCCCTGGTGGCGATAGGATACGACCTTCACAGCACCCTCCCCAATATTCGCCGCGCGCGTGCGCTTGGGATGTATGGTACGCCGCGCTTGTGCATGATGCGAGGCACGGATAGCTTTCGAAGCGTCCAACGGCCAACAATATCGGCCCCGACGCGCGATCGGGTCGGACGCCGTGTTGAAGCGCACGTTGCCGAGCGATTCGCCCGCAACGGCGATCGAAAGAGGTGGCACACCAAGATGCCACACAGCGGGAGGAGATCGTCATGCGATGGAGGGCCGCCGCTCTCGCACTAGGGCTCGCTGCCGTCCTTTCAACCGCCGCGCGGGCGCAGGATCAATCCTATCCCACTCATCCGGTGCGGCTGATCGTGCCGTCCGGGCCGGGCGGTAATCCCGACGTATTGGGACGCCTGCTCGCCGATCGCTTCAGCAAGGACTTCGGCAAGACCGTCATCATCGAGAATGTGCCGGGCGCCGGCGGCGCGGTGGCGGCGATCTCGGAGGCGAAGGAGGCGCCGGATGGCTATGTCCTGATGTTCGGCGATTCCGGCGCCATGGCCATCAATCCGGCGATCAATCCCGCCATCGGCTACGACCCGGTCGGGGACTTCACGCCGGTCACGGCGCTCGCCAGCGTGCCGACCATATTGGTCGCCAATCCGGCGCTGCCGGCACCGACGCTTGCCGACTTCATCGCGCTCGCCAAGAAGGAGCCCGGCAAGATCAGCTACGGCTCCGCCGGCGTCGGCTCGATCCATCATCTGACCATGGCGATCTTCGCCGAGCGCACCGGCATCGACGTGCTGCACGTGCCCTATCGCGGCGGCACCGCGATGGTGAACGGCGTACTGACCGGCGAAATCCAGGTCGGCTGGTCCGGCATTCCCAACGTCATGTCGCTGATCGCCAGCAGCCAATTGCGCGGCTATTGCATCAGCGTACTGCAACGCTCGCCATCGACGCCGGCTATTCCAACTTGCGACGAGCTCGGCATCAAGGGCTTCGACGTTGCGACCGTCATGGGGCTTTACGGGCCGGCCGGCATGCCGCCCGCCATCGTCGCCCGCCTGCAGGCAGAAACTGCGAAGGTCATGCGCGAGCCGGCGATTGCAGCGCGAATGGAGCAGCTCGGCATCGTCATGGAAGAGAACGGCACGGCCAACTACGTGCAGTTCCGCAAGGACGACTTTCAGCGCTACGCCGACATCGTGCGCAAGCTCAACCTGCAAACCAAATAAAGTGGAATTGAAAGAGGTGGCCTCATGGCGACGGCAGCGGTTATGGAAGACTTGCGGCAGTTACGGGTCGATCAGGTCGGCGGTTTGAGTTCGCCTGCGAACCTTCGCGAGGCCTTCAGCAAATACAAAAGCGGCGCGCTGTCGAATGAAGAGTTCGCCCGGGTCCAGGACGACGCTATCCGCCACGTCATCCACAAGCAGGAAGCGATCGGCTTCCCCGTGCTCACCGACGGCGAGCTGCGCCGGCGCAATTTCCAGGAAAGTTTCAGCGAGTCGGTTTCCGGATTCGAGCTCGCGGCTCAGGACAAATCCATGGAGGGCGTCACCCTGCAGCCGCTGGCGCGCGCCGAGCAGAATTTCAGCGCGCCCGGTCCGGCGATCATCACGCGGCGCCGCGTCGTCGAGCGGCTGCGGCT
>DATJYT010000181.1:0-2549 GCA_035499475.1 Xanthobacteraceae bacterium
CCGCGCCGTCGATCCGACCGCGCATGTGGAGACATACCTGAGGTCGCAGAAGGGCGGGCCGAATCTCGAATACAAGCGGCCGGATGTGTGAGTGCTATTTTCCTCGGCCTGTCATGCCCGCGAAGGCGGGGCACCCAGTAAACACTGTCCATGAGGCGCGAGCGCCAGTATGGCCAAAGAACGAACCTATTGAGTTTATATCCTCGCCAGCGGACTGGGCGGCACGCTTTACATCGGCGTGACAAACAGTCTGGTGCGAAGAGTCTACGAGCATCGAACGAAAGCTGCGCCCAGTTTCTCGAAGAAATACGGTGTCGATCGCCTCATTTACTTCGAACAACACTCCGAAATCGAGGCGGCCATTCGCAGGGAGAAAAGACTGAAGAAATGGAATCGCGCGTGGAAGATTTCCCTCATAGAGGAGATGAATCCCAATTGGGACGATCTCTACCCTCAAATTGCATCGCCGTGACTACTGGATCGTCCTCCTTCGCGGACGATGACAATGGTCAAGCCGCCTCTCTCTTCTTATCCCCGCGCGCCAGCGACTCGAAAACTTCGTCCACGGTCTGCACGTCGCCGAACTGGCCGTAGAAATTCGACAGCGTGGCGTTGTGCTCCTCGTCGGTGTGGGTGGCGAGCCCATCGGAGACCATGATGGTCTTGAAGTTGAGCATCATGGCGTCGCGCGCGGTGCTTTCGCAGCAGACGTTGGTTGCGGTGCCGGTGATCAGCAGCGTATCGATGCCGCGGTCGCGCAAATGGCGCTCGATGTCGGAGGAGCCTTGGATAAAGGCGCTGTAGCGCTTTTTGGTGATCTGCGCATCCTCGGGCCGGATGTCATTGAGGTGCCAGTATTCGTAGCCGTCCTCGCCGACTTCCATCGATTTCAAGCGCCGCTCGGCGCGTTCCGGATTTTGCAGATAATTATGGTAGTTGGACCAGCTTTCCCGCGTGTCGTTGGTGCCGTTGCGGATCCACGCGACGTGGCCGCCGCGGCGGCGCAGTTCCGCTGCGAGCCGATTGATGTTCGGCACAATTTCGCGGGCTGCCGGGACCTCGCTCTGGTGGCCCTGCTTGACGAAATAGTTCTGCATGTCGATCACGAGCAACGCTGTTTTGCGCGGATCGATGACGTCGAAGGGGTGCGCCTTGCCCAGGCGCATTTTCAGGCGCTCGACAGTGGCCTTGGAAATCGCGATCTTGTGCATCGGGGCATCCTCAATTAGTCGTCTTAAGCCGCGAGTTTGGCACATTACTACGGCGGGATCGAGCGGATGTCGGCGAGTTGGGAGTTCTGGATCGATCGCGGCGGCACCTTCACGGACGTGATCGGCCGGCGGCCGGACGGCAAGCTCGTCACCCACAAGTTGCTGTCGGAGAATCCCGAAGCCTATCGGGACGCCGCAGTGCACGGCATCCGCTATCTGCTCGGCCTGCAACGCGATGAACCGATTCCCGGCGACCGCATTGCCGCCGTCAAGATGGGCACCACGGTCGCCACCAATGCGCTGCTTGAGCGCAAGGGCGATCGCGCGCTGCTCTTGATCACCAAGGGTTTTCGCGACGCGCTACGCATCGGCTACCAGGCGCGGCCGAAAATCTTTGCCAAGCACATCATCAAGCCGGACATGCTCTACGAGCGCGTGGTCGAGGTCGACGAGCGCGTGCGCGCCGACGGCACCGTCGAGCGTCCGCTCGATCTCGATGCGTTGCGGCCCGCGCTGGAGCGCGCCTACGCGGACGGCATCCGCGCGGTCGCTGTCGTTCTGATGCACGCCTACCGCTACGGCGATCACGAGCAGCGCGTTGCGGCGCTGGCACGCCAGATCGGCTTCCCGCAGGTTTCCGCGAGCCACGAAGTGTCGCCGCTGATCAAGCTCGTCGGCCGCGGCGATACCACGGTCGTCGACAGTTACCTGTCGCCGATCCTGCGCCGCTACGTGGCGCAGGTGGCGGGAGATCTCTCTCCCTCCCCTGGAGGGGGAGGGGCGGCTGCGAAGCAGCCGGGGTGGGGAAGTGCGTCCGGTGGCTCGGGTGGCGACGGCCCCTTCCGCCGCGCTGCGCGCGGCGACCTCTTCGCTGCAGGGGGAGGTGAAGCGACCCGCCTCATGTTCATGATGTCGTCGGGCGGTCTCACCGCGGCCGATCTGTTCCGCGGCAAGGACGCAATTTTGTCGGGGCCGGCGGCCGGTGTCGTCGGCATGGCGGAAACCGGGCGCGCGGCGGGTTTTGCGCGGCTGATCGGCTTCGACATGGGCGGCACCTCGACCGACGTGTCGCATTATGCCGGCGAATACGAGCGCGCGTTCGAGACCGAAGTCGCCGGCGTGCGCATGCGCGCGCCGATGATGTTGATCCACACCGTCGCCGCCGGCGGCGGCTCCATCCTGCATTTCGACGGCGCTCGGTTTCGCGTCGGCCCCGATTCGGCGGGCGCCAATCCGGGGCCGAAATGCTATCGCCGCGGCGGGCCGCTCGCCGTCACCGACGCCAATGTGATGGTCGGCAAGCTCATTCCCGATTTTTTTCCGAAGATTTTCGGGCCG
>DATJYT010000182.1:0-6642 GCA_035499475.1 Xanthobacteraceae bacterium
GCCGTTCTACTATCTGATGCTGGTGTGGGCTTTGGTGATCGGCTTTGCGGTATGGGGTGACATACCTTCGAGAGGGTTGCTCATCGGATCGGCGATCGTCGTCGCGTCAGGGTTGTTCTTGCTGTGGCGCGAGGCAAGGCTGCAACGTGCAATCAAGGCGGTTTCGGCTGCGCCTCGGGAAAGTGCGGCCCGACCCGGAATTAGAGCGTGATCCGGTGAGGTTTCATCCGTCATTGCAAGCCAAGCGAAGCGAAGCGAAGCGAAGCAATCCATTTGTGGACGGCCCCGTGCTCGCAAGTTGACGCGTGTGTTGATGGGATCGGACTGCGCTCTACGCCGCCATGATCTTGCGGCCGGCCGTGTTCTGCTCGGAAGTCCATGCAGCGATGACGTCGGGAACCTGCTCGATCAACACCGATTGACTGTAGAGATAGCCCTGAGCCTCATCGCAGCCGAGCGCGGTCAGCAATCTATGTTGCGCGGCGGTTTCGACGCCTTCGGCTACGGTCGTCATGCCGAGCGCGCCAGCGATGATGATCACGGCCTGCACGATGACGCTGTTCTCCGAGTTCTCGCCGAGATCCGACACGAAGGCGCGGTCGATCTTGATCTTGTCGAACGGGAAGCTGCGCAGCGAACTCAGTGACGAATAACCGGTGCCGAAGTCGTCCATGGCGATCCGCACGCCGACCGACTTGAGGCGGTGCAGGATTGCCAGCGTCTTTTCGGTGTCGGAGATGAACAGGCGTTCGGTGATCTCAAGCACCAGCCGGTGCGCCTCGAGCCCGGTCTCGGCCAAGATATTGATGATCATCTCGGCGAGGTTCGGCGTCGAGAACTGAACAGGGGACAGGTTGACCGCGACCTTCAGATCTTCAGGCCATAGCGCTGCCTGGGTGCAGGCCTCCCGGAGCGCCCACTCGCCGATCGGCAAAATGAGGCCGCCATCCTCGGCGATCGGAATGAACACGCCGGGCGAAATCGAGCCCATGGTCGGGTGGGTCCACCGCGCCAGCGCTTCGAAGCCGGCGACAACATTGCGGCGGAGGTCAATGATCGGCTGATATTCGAGGTGAAGCTGCTTCTGTTCGATCGCCTCGCGCAGCTCGGTCTCGATCTGGCGGCGATTGTTGATTTCCTCATTCATCGAGTGCTCGAAGAATTTGTAGGTGCCGCGTCTGCTGGTCTTCACCGCGTAGAGCGCGAGGTCGGCCGCCATCAGGAGGTCGTCGGCATTTTTGCCGTCGCTCGGGCCGATCACGATCCCGATGCTGACGGTCGAGCGGATGCGGTGACCGTCGATGTCGTAGGGCTGGCCGATAGCCTCGACGATGCCGCTTGCGATCTCCTCGATGACCGCGCGGTTGTCGAACGCGGGAAGAATGATGGCGAACTCATCGCCGCCGAGCCGCGCCAGGACGTCGCCCGTGCGCAGCGATTGTCGGAGCCGCAACGCGACCTCGATCAGCAGCATGTCGCCGACACGATGGCCCAGCGTGTCGTTGATGACCTTGAAACGGTCGAGGTCGAGGAACAGGACGGCAAATTTCATACCCTGCAGCATGACAGGTTCGTTCGCGATGCCTTCGCCGGCGCTGAGCTTCTCGATGGCGGTGCGGAACACGCGGCGGTTCGGCAGGCCGGTGAGCGGGTCTTCCGAGGCGAGACGCGCAATGTGGGCCTCGGCCTGACAGCGTTTGGTGACGTCGGTGAAGGTCTGCACGAAGCCGCCGTCCGGCAGCGGCGTGCTGTGCACCTCGATCACGGAGCCGTCCGGCCTCGTGTGTTCGAAAATCGCGAGATCGCTTGACGCGGCGTCTGAACCCGGTACGGCGGGCGCCGTGAACTCCATGCGGCGGTCCTGGGCCGCGTCCTTGCTTTGGTAATTTTGGTAGCCTGAAATCTCGTCAAACGAGGGCGGATGTTCGATCAGGGTATCGGGCAGGCCGAGGAGTTCGCCGCACCGCTTGTTGATGATTGGGATTTGCCGGTCCTTGGTGACCAGCATGATCCCCTGGTTCATGTGCTCGAGCGTGAGATTGAGCTGTTCCGCCTTCTGCTTGGCGCCGGCTTCGCTGCGCAGGATTTGCTCCATGGCGCCGAGAATGATCAGCGTGAGGATCAGCCCGACCAGCGCGTTCGATTGCAGGCTTTGCAGCGACGGCAGCATGACGTCGCTTTTGCGCACGCCGACGCTGACCCACAGCGGGAAGCCTCGCACCTTGCGCAGCGCGATGAGGAGCGCGTCGTTGTGCGGGCCATCCTTGTCCTCAAAGACGGTATCCTTGCCTTCGCGAATGTGCTCGAACAACTCGGTGCCGATGATGTTCTGGCCCAGTGCAAGGCGTCCCCAGGTGCTGTGTGCGTCGCCGCGCATGGCGTTGTCGTTGCCGCCGCTCGCCCTGATCACGCCGTCGCTGCCGATAAGCGCGATCGATGCGACCGAACCGAGATCGATCTTGTTGTAGAATGTGGTGAAGTGCAGGGGATTGAGCGAAGCAACGATGACGCCGCCGAAGGTGCCGTCGCTGTTGTAGAAGCGCCGCGTCAGTTGCACCGACCATTGGCCGCTGGCGCGGCCGACCACGGGCTTGCTGATGAAGAGCTCGTCCTTGGAGGTGTGCATCTGGACCTTGATGTGCTCGCGATCGCTGACGTCGATCGGAGGATTGGGCGTAGGTCCGGCGCTCGACGCGCGAATGAGGCCCTTGGCATCGACGATAGCGACCTGGACGATGATATCGCTCTCGACATCGGTAGTGCGGATGATGGTCTCGAAGTCGGTCGTGTCCTTGCGGGTCTCGACGGCGTGGCGCAGGTAAAGGACGGCCTTGTCGACCTCGCTGAGCGAGCGCAGCACGTTCTCTTCGAACACCATCGCGAAGTTTTCGTTGGTACGGTCGGCTTCGCTCTGATCGGCGTGCGCGCGCTCGAAATATTTGACCGTAATGCCGATCCACAGCATCGCGATGATGATCGTGCCCAGAATCGCCGTGCTGCGGCGCTGTGCAATCAGCCTCGGCAAATGCGCGATGTGCAACTTCACAGCGGCACGGTCCTCGATAGAGGTTGCCAGCCTAACTAGTTCAAGTTTCAGGCGTCTTAACCCCGGCGTCACGCGTCCGCGGGTTTGGACAACAATCGCTTACCGGACAGGGAAAAGATTTAGCTAATTCCACGTCCGTGCCGCATGTATCTACGCGATCAAGCTATTGGATTAGTTTCGCGATCCGTTCGATGATCGGTTTCGGCGTTGCGTAAGTTTTTCTGATGAGCGCCTCGAGGTGTTCGCCGTCCTCCGGGTCGAGTGTCAGCTTGTAGTGCTTGGCTTCGGCACGGAACTCGGGATCACTCATGGTTGCATCGAAGGCGTCCCGCAACATTTTGAGGCGCTCCGGAGCCATATTGGGCGGTGCGATAAAGGGCCGCCCCACGCCCTGGCCGGCGTAAAGGAACTCGATGGCCTGTTTGTCCTCGGCCTTCTGCGCGAGGTCCACGACAAACGGCACGTCTTTCAGTTCCGGATTGGGCGCAATGCCGCCTTGGAACAAGATCGAAACCCCGCCGCTCGGAATCCACTCGGGACGGCGGATCTTGACGCTGTCGAGGCTCTCGCAAATGCCCTGCACCTCGCCGCGCTCCATGGCGAGGAAGACGTCGGCCGAAGACTGGTAGCCGCCGACGATCTTGAATTTCATACCGAGAATGGCGTTAAGCGCCTTCGGGTAGGAACGTGTTCCGGTGCCGGGACCGGTGTCGCCCACCACCAATTCTTTTTCTGTCAGGTCGTGAACGGTCTTCACCTGCGCGGTGTGGTACGCCATGCAAATATTGGTCTCGATCGCTGGGGTGCCGAGATAGGAGAGCTTTGTTGCGTCGAACTGCGCGCCCGGAGCCCCGGTGAGCGGCCCGAGCGTGGCGTCGCGCGCGATCAGAGCAATGGCAGTGCCGTCTTTCGGAGCTACATTGTAGATGAAACTGGCGGCGCGATAACTTCCGGCGCCTTCCAAGTTCTGTGGCACGACCGTAGGATTGCCGGGAAGGTGTGCGCCGATATGGCGGGCGACGACGCGCGCCCACAAATCGTAGCCGCCACCGGGGCCAAAACCGATGATCATGTTCACCGTCTTGCCGGCAAATACGCCGGGCGGCGTCTGCGCCATTCCTGCGCCGACGAGACACAGAGCGAGAACGCCGGCCGGCACTATCGCGCCAACTGTCTGCAAGGCACGCTCGCGCATCACAATCCTCCCTTGGCGACCCCGTTCTTCAACGACAAAGTCGGAGATACAAACGCAATGATAATCCAACAGCAGTCGCGAGGACATCCGGCTGCGATGATAAGACCGGTGATGATGCGGCAACTCGTCGCTGCATTCTTTGCGTTACTCGCTGGAGCGGCGCTTGCCGCGGCGGAGCAATACCCCATCCGTCCGATCCGGGTGATCGTGCCTTTCGCGCCGGGCGGCGCGCCTGACACTGTCGCGCGCATCATCTCGGCGGCCATGGAGAAGCCGCTCGGCCAGTCGATCATTGTCGAAAACCGTGCCGGTGCGAACGGCATCGTCGGCATGCAGGCCGCTGCGACGGCCGATCCAGACGGTTACACGTTGCTCCAGGTGCCCCCTGCTTTCGTGATCAATCCCAGCGTCTACAAGACGCTGCCATTCGACATCTTCCGCGATTTCGCACCAGTAGCCAACGTCGGCATCAGCCCGGGTTACTTGGTGATAGTGCGGTCCGGGTTGCCGGTGCACACGATCGCCGAGTTGATCGCCTATGCCAAGACCCATCGCTTGCTCTATGGCTCGCCCGGCGTCGGCAACACGTTGCACCTTGCCGCCGCTTTGTTCGGCGCCAAAGCGGGCGTCGACATGGAGAATGTGCCGTTCCGCGGCAGCGGACCGGTGATGACTGCGCTCCTGTCCGGGACCGTCGATCTCGCGTTCGTCTCGCCGGCGGCCTCGACTTTTCTGAAAGGCGGGGGAGTCCGCGCGATCGGCTTTTCCGGGCAAGCGCCGTTGCCCGAACTACCCGACGTGCCGCTGGTCAAAGACACGCTGCCAGGCTTCGACATCGAGGGCTCGTGGCAAGGCTGGCTGGCGCCGGCCAAAACGCCGGTCGACGTCATCGCGCGCCTCAATACGGCTATTCGCGCCGTGCTCAAGGAGCCGGACGTTCATCAATCCATCGTATTGGCGGGATATGAACCGGTTGACATGTCGCCCGCCGAATTCGCCGCGTTTCTGCATGCCGAAACGCAGCGCTACGCCCAAGCCGTGCGCGCTGCGAATATCGAGGCGCAGTAAGCCTTCGCCAGGAGATCGCATGAAGCTGCCGCGCCGCCAGGTTTTGCGACTGGCGGGTGCGGCGGCGCTCGCCCAGCTTGCGTGCCGGGTGCAAGCGCAGAATTGGCCGAGCCGCGCCGTGCGACTGCTGATCGGCTTTCCTGATGGTGACGAAATGGCTTCCGCCGCCCACATCCTTGCCAATCGGCTGTCAGAAATATGGGGCCACCCGGTTGTCGTTGAGAGCGAACTCGGCGCTGGCACGGTCGCGCTTAACGCCGCCGCCCGAGGAATTGACCGCCAAAAATGCGGCCGATGCTGCATTGTGGCGGCCGTTAATTGCGGCAGCGAAGATCAAAGTCGAATAGGCTAGAATAGCGACGCCAAAGGGGAGGGCGGGCTATGAGGCTTTCGCGCCAGAGGTTTCTACGCATTGCGGCGGGCGCTGTTGCGCTCCCGGCGGTCTCACGGTTTGCGCGCGCAGAAGCCTATCCGTCGCGGCCGGTCCGCCTCATCCTGGGCTATCCACCCGGCGGCTCGGCCGATCTGACGGCGCGCATGATGGGGCAATGGCTCTCGGAGCGGCTCGGGCAACAATTCATCATCGACAGCAGGCCCGGCGCCGGCACCAACATCGCGACCGAGGCCGTGGTGCGGGCCCCCGCGGACGGTTACACGATCCTGCTGGCGGCGCCTGCCAACGCCATTAACGCGACGCTGTTTGAGAAACTCAACTTCGATTACTTGCGCGACATCGCGCCGGTTGCCGGCCTGATCAGCTTTCCGGATGTCGTCGAGGTGAATCCGTCGGTTCCGGTTCACAGCATTCCCGAACTTATCGCTTACGCCAAAGCCAATCCCGGGAAGCTCAATTTCGCTTCATCAGGTGTCGGTTCAACCCTTCATGTGTCCGGCGAGCTATTCAAGATGATGGCCGGCGTCGACATCATCCATGTGCCGTATCGCGGCGGCGGCCCAGCCTTGGTGGATCTGATAAGCGGACGCGTGCAATTGATGTTCGACAATCTGCCGACCTCGGTCGAGTTCATCAAATCGGGCAAGCTCCGCCCGCTCGCGGTAACTTCGGCCAAGCGTTCCGACGTCTTTCCCGACCTGCCGACGGTGGGGGACTTCGTGAAGGGGTATGAAGCGACCGCCTGGTACGGCGTCGGCGCGCCGAAGGGAACGCCATCCGAAGCCATCGACACCCTCAACAAGGCGATCAATGCGATCCTTGCCGAACCGGCCGCGAAAGCGCGGTTTGGCGAGCTTGGCGCTTCACTGCTGCCGGGCTCGCCCGCCGATTTCGGCAAGCTCGTCAGCGACGAGACCGAGAAATGGGGCAAGGTGATCA
>DATJYT010000183.1:0-3739 GCA_035499475.1 Xanthobacteraceae bacterium
TTCCTGAACGGAGTTTCCGGAGATTTCTCGTACCGCCTGAACCAAGCGCACACGCTTCGCGCCGGCTTCTACACACAAGGCGAGCAGACCAACATCGCAACCGTAAGCACTGTTGAGCCGCTCGACCCGGCCGATCCGAGCGGCATGACGGCGATCGACACGCCGTTCAACATTCTCGACAGCAGCAAATTGTTTGGCTGGCAACTCGGAGCCTACGCCCAGGACGAGTGGCGGCTCACGGACCAACTCACGCTCAATTACGGCCTGCGCTTCGATCAGATCTACCAGTATGTCGATGCGAACCAGTTCAGTCCGCGCGCGAGCCTGACCTACAAGCCATGGTGGTCGACCGTGCTGCACATCGGCTACATGCGGACTTTCGAGCCGCCGCCGCAAGTGCTCGGCCGGACGATTCCAACCCAGATCTTCGACGGGACCACCGCGACCGCCCCGATCGTCACTCCCGAGCAGGCCGCTGTGCTGCCCGGCCAGGTAGCCGGCCAACCGCTGCGAAACATCGGCGCGATCCAACCCGAGCGGGCGAATGTGTACGACGCCGGCTTCGTGCAGCAATTGCTGCCGCAATGTCCGACGACATCAGGCGGAACGCCCACCAAAGCGCCCGTCGCGGCCCCAAATTGCCCGAGCCTCGAGATCGGCGGCAGCGTCTACTACAAGACCGCCAGGGACCTGCTCGACGATGGGCAGTTCGGCCAGGCCTACACGCTCACCGCCTTCAATTACGAAAGGGCCTATAATTACGGCGCCGAATTGAAGATCAGGTTCAGGTACGGAGGCTTCTCCGCCGACACCAGTTGGGCGTACGGGGTCCAGCGCGCGACCCAGGTCGCGTCAAACCAGACCCTGTTTTCGCCAGACGACCTAGTCTACATCCAGAACCACTACGTATACACCGACCATGATCAAACCTGGACTGGTTCGGGCCGGGTCGCATATCGCTGGAACGACACGCATACTTGGTTAGACGGCACCACCGCGAGTGCAACCTTCATCTATGGCAGCGGGCTCCGGACGGACCCCGCCGATGGGAGCGTATGCCCGAACTGCGACCACCTTCCATCCTATTGGCAGGTCAATACCGGCCTATCGCATGAGTTTGCCAATGGATGGAACGGACTGCCGGTTACTGTACGGTTCGACGTGGTCAATGTAGCCGACTACATCTACCAGATCCGTAACGGCGCCGGCATCGGCGTGTTCGCGCCTCAATATGGCCCGCGGCGCGGATACTACTTCGGCATATCGCAGAAGATTGGAGCTCCGGAAAAGACTCCCGGTGTTTTGCCGGGCGTCTACACCAAGGCACCCACGCCCGCTGCGACCGCCTACTACTGGGCCGGCCCCTATGTCGGCGCCAACTTCGGCAGCGCCTTCAGCGCCGGCGAGCACGTGCTTACGCCGATCGGCTGGGGCGCGACCAATCCAAGCGGCGCGCTCGGCGGTCTGCAGTTCGGTTACAATTATCTGGCTGCGCCGCGTTGGCTGGTCGGCGTCGAGGCTGAACTTGGCTGGACGTCGGCGCAGGGCAAGACCAATTTCGTCGATCCTGCAGGCATCGCGTCGCTCTCGATTTCCAGCGACCACAACTGGTACGACGCTTTGAGCGGCAGAGTCGGCTATGTGATGGGACCGCTGATGGTGTACGGCAAGGGTGGCGCCGCGTGGATGAATGCCGATTACAACACGCAGGTGAACAGCGGGCTCGACGGGGCCACCTTAACCAACACGACGAGGCCCGGATGGATTGTCGGCGGTGGTTTCGAGTACATGCTGGGTTCTCACTGGTCGGCAAAGCTCGAGTACGACTATCTCCACTTCGGCAGCAAGACCTTGGGTTTCGTGAATCCATTCGGCAACAGCGTGACCGTTGAGTCCGCGGTCAACCAGGTCAAAGCGGGCCTGAACTACCACCTCGAAGGATTGCTATAGAGCGGCTGCCTCGCGCGAGTTGCTGCAGGCGTTCCATTCGAGCCGAGTTGCCGCGATCGCTATGAATCGAACGCGATCGCGGCCGACCGCTGGCAAGTCCCGGCGCTATTTCTCGAATGGAATGTACTTCTGGTATTCCTTCGGCACCTGGCTGCGGTAGCGCGAGGGCACCGTTCCGCTTTGGACCGAATGGTCGATCTCCTGCTGACGCGTCATCGACTTGCCCTTCTTTTTCTTCCCCGAATCCTTGTCGGTGGTGGTCGTGGGTTTGTCGGTCGTGGCCGGAGTGGTCGTCGCTGGCGTCGTGGTGGTCGTCGCTTGAGGCGCCGTGGTGGCGGGCGCAGGTGCGGGCGAAGCGGCCGGTGCGGGCGCGGGTTCGGGGGCGGCTGCCGGCGGGGGAGGAGGCGGCGGCGGGGGTGGCGGCGGAGCCGTCGCCGTGCCCGATCCGCTGTCCTGCGTCGATTGGGCCAAGACGGCCGTGACAGGCAGGCTAACGAACATGGCCGCGGCGATCACAATACGAGAAAATCTGTTCATATGAAAACTCCGGGTCGTTATCCCGCTGACGGAATAATGATGTAGTCCCCGGAGCATATACCAAATTTGCCGGACATGGGCGCCCGCGGCGGCGCCCCGCTCAAAACATCTCGAAATATTCGCGATGCTCCCAGTCGGACACTTCGGCCTGGAAGCGGTCGATCTCCGCGTTCTTGATGTGCACGTAGTAATCGACGAAACCGGCGCCGAACGCCCGACGGAAGAACGGATCGTGGTCGAGCGCGAGCACCGCTTCGCGCAGCGATTTTGGCAACGCCTCCGCCTTGGTCTCATAGGGCGTATCGGCCGACGCGCCGGGATCGAGCGCGCGGTCGACGCCGTCAAGGCCTGAAAGGATTTGCGAGGCCATATAGAGATAGGGATTGGCGGCCGGCTCGCCGATCCGGTTTTCCAGCCGTGTTGCCGGATCGTTTGCGGAGCCGAGCACGCGGATCATCACACCACGATTGTCCTGGCCCCAGATCGCGCGGTCGGGCGCCAGCGAATAGGAGCGATAGCGCTTGTAGCCATTGATGGTCGGCGTCGTGAATACGGCCGATGCCCGCGCATGCTCCAGCAGGCCGGCGAGATAGTGCCTGCCAAACGCCGAGAGTGTCGCGCCATCCTCCTTGGCCATAAAGGCGTTCTCGCCGCTTGCGCGCACAGTAAGCGATTGGTGCAGGTGCCAGCCGGAGGCGAAGACGTTCGGCAATTTCGGCCGGCACATGAAGGTCGCGTGATAGCCGTGGCGGCGCGCGATTTGCTTCACCGCGCTTCGGAACAGCACCATGTTGTCGGCAGGCTCGAGCCCCTTGCGCGGGGCGAAGGTGAACTCGCACTGGCTCGGGCCGTACTCGACCTCGACCGAGCGGAGCGGCAGGCCGAGCGCAATGATATCGCGCCTGATGATGTCGAGCGGGCGCTCCATCAAATCGTAACGCTGCTCGCTCAGATATTGGTACCCGTGCGAGAGCAGGCTCACGCTGGGCGGCCGGCCGGGCTGGCCGGCGTCCTCCGGCGCCATATGCGCGTCGTCGAGCTTGAAGATATGGAATTCGACCTCAAGGCCGGCGACGAAATCGTAACCGCGCTCGCCGAGCTTGTTCAGGACCGATCGATAGAGCGCTCGCGTCGAGAACGGCACCGGCCGCCCGTCGGCAAAATGAATATCGCAGAGCACCCAGCCCGAGGTCGGCGCCCATGGCAGCACGCGGAAGGTTGTGGGATCGGGCACCATCAACACGTCGGCGGC
>DATJYT010000184.1:0-4522 GCA_035499475.1 Xanthobacteraceae bacterium
ATGCGCATCCGGCTGCCGTAGGTCGGCGCCTTGAGTAGATCTTCGACCTGAATGGCTTCGCGGTCCCGGATGTTGCGGGCCATGACGCTGTTCGTTTCGGGATCGATCAGCGGCTCGCGGTCGAGAAATTCTCGGTATTTCGGCGGCGCGCCGTGGGTCGCGGCAATTCGACACCGGTCGCCCTGGCGAAGCCACAGATTGCCAAACTTCGCATCGCAGATGCGGACGGCATTCTCCAGCACGGCTTCAAACACCGCGCGAAGCTCGCCCTGCGAGCGCGATATGACGCCTAGCACCTCGGAGGTTGCAGTCTGCTGCTCCAGCGACTCGCGAAGCTGGTTGAGCAGCCGCGTGTTCTCGATCGCGATGACGGCCTGCGCGGCGAAGTTCGTGACCAAGCTGATTTGCTTATCGGTGAATGGCCGAATCTCCTGGCGATAGATGCTGATTGCGCCGATGACTCGGTTGTCCTTGAGCATCGGGACGATCAATAACGTATGGACGTCAGCGTGCGTTCGCAGCCGGGTCCGGGCATAGGCGGGCTCGGTCGCGATATCGGCGATTTGCACGACGCGTTTTGTCTTGAGGACTGTGAAGAGACGATCGCCGGGCGCGAGCGTGAGGTGAGGTTTGGCCGCGAAAGCACCGGCTAGCGCAGTGGGCAGGTTATGCAGCGCTGCGATGTTGAAATTCCTGCCGTCGTAAAGAACCAGATGGCCGAAGCTGGCACCGCAAATTCGCACCGCATTCTCCAGCATGGAGCTAAAAACCGGCTTCAGCTCACCCGGTGCGCTTGATATGACTTGGAGCACCTGCGCCGTCGCGGTCTGCTGATCCAGTGATTCGGCAAGATCGGCGGTGCGCTGGCGTAATTCGTTAAGCAGGCGCGTGTTCTCGATGGCGATGACGGCTTGGGCGGCGAAGCTCTGCAGCAGCTCAACCTGATGTTTCGTGAACGGCCGCACATCCTGCCGGTACACGGTGATGACGCCGATCAACTCCTTCTTTTTCAGCATTGGGACAGTCACGAGCGTGCGCACGCCCGCGAGCGTGACAAAGCGGCGTTCCTGGCGGAGGTTCTTGTAAGCCGGATCCGAGCCCATATCGGCCACCTGGACCGCCCGCTTCATCTTCGCCACGCGTCCGAGAACGGTGTTGCCGCTCGCTTTGACGAGCGGCTCCCTTTGCCTCAACTCGGCAAAGGCGCGGGGTGCATTGTGCATCGCCACGGCGCGAAAGGCGTCGCCTTCGGTCAGGTAGAGAGTGCCGAATCTGGCCTGGCAAAGACGCGTCGCGTTTTCCAGGATGACGGCGAACACCGATTTGAGATCATCCGGCGATGACTGGATCGCGCGCAACACCTCGGCGGTTGCGGCTTGCCGTTCGCGCGCATCGCTCAACTCGCGCTTGAGACGGTCCAGCTCCGTCTCGGACCGGCCGCCGGCGGGTGCGCGGTGTGCGTGAGGCTTGGATAAGCGCGCGTCACGGCGGCGTGCAGCGCGTCTGCGGCTCCGCTGCCTAACCACCCTACCATCGGCCGTGTCGCCTCGACTCATCGGGTCGTCCCGCTGGAAGGCGCAAATGATAGTCAAATCCGCGGTTCGCCGCCACGGCAGTGCGGGCGTTGGCCGACCTCACACCATCCGGGCTCAGGGCGGCGCGAAGGCCGATAGACCGCATTGCATCTTGGTCTCAGCCGATTAACATCTGCCCCAATTCTTAAGGAGGACGCGCCCATGCAGGACGTCATGGACATTCAGGTCACGCCTTTGTCAGCCGCGTGCGGCGCCGAGATCAGCGGCATCGATCTGACAAAGCCGCTTGGTCAGCACGAGGTGCGCGCCATCAAGGAGGCCTGGGGCAAATATCTCGTTTTGGTTTTTCGCGGGCAAAAGCTCACGCAGGACGATCAGCTTCGCTTCGCGGCTTATTTCGGCGATCTCGGCAGCCGCAAGAAAGCGCCCGAGCCGTTGCGCGCACGCACCGAGGGCGTCCAGCAGGACAACGAGAAGGTGCTGCTGGTCAGTAACATCAAGGTAGACGGCAAGCCGATCGGCGCTTTCGGCGAAGGCGAGTTCTGGTTTCACATCGATTCGGGGTACACGCCACGGCCTTACAAATACACATTCCTCTATGCGCTCGAACTGCCGTCGCGCGGCGGCAACACCATGTTCTCGAACATGTACAAGGCCTACGAAGCTGTGCCCGCCGCGCTCAAAGAAAAACTCAAAGGCAAAACGGCGCTGCATATCCACGAGTATAATCGCGCTAAGCAGGCGAATTCGTCTGGCGACATCAGCGGCATTCCGCATCACGCGCATCCGATCTTCATCACCCATCCCGATACGGGGCGCAAAACGCTGTTCGTCGATCGGCTGATGACGACGCGCATCGAGGGCATGAGCGCCGAGGAAAGCGACGCCATTCTCGATGAGCTTTATGACATCGGCGAGCGGCGCGAGTTCATCTTCGAGCACGTCTGGAAGCTCGGCGATTTTCTGATGTGGGACAATCGCTGCACGATTCACGCCCGAACCGATTTTCCGAAGGAAGAGCGTCGGCTGCTGCGCCGGTGCACCGTCGAGGGCGAGCCGCTTTTCGAGTGAAGGTGAAAACCATGAACAATCCGCGCTTGCCGGTGTTCGACAGATTCATCGGCGACCTGCGAGCCATCTGGGCGGCGGAAGCCGATGACGGCCGCCGCATGCAAATGGCCAAGCCGCTGCTTGAGCGGCTGGTGATGGATGGGTCGCTGAAAGAGCACTCGGCAGCTTGGCCGTCGACCGAGGGCCGCAAGAACCTGTTGCTCTACGTCGATCCGGACTATCACTTCGTCATCAACGGCGTGGTGCGCGTGCCCGGACGCACCGGCAGCGTGCACGATCATGCCGATGCGTGGGTGCTTTATGGCGTACTCGACGGCACCGAGAGCCTTGAGCGATTCGAGCGTATCGATAACGGCAGTCGGCCAGGCCACGCCGAGATCAGGCTCGCATCGGTAACGACCGGCTCGCAAGGCAAGGTCGATCTGGTCGAGCCGCGTGCCATCCATGCGGAGCAAGGCGGTCCGACCCGATCGGTCGCGATCATCGTGCGCAGCCAGAAGCTCGGCGAAGGCACGGTGTTGCAGCATCAATACGACCGCGCCGCCAACACGGTGGTCGAGCGTTACGGTCCGACTCAAATTCCATACGAAGTTGCCGGTTAAGCGGCACTACGCCGAAAGGCTGGGGAGAGGAAGATGTTCGCGCATCGTGCAATTCAGCTTGCCGCTGTAGCCGTAGTCTGGATCGGCGTTGCCGGAAATTCGTACGCCGAGGACCAGTATCCGACGCATCCCATCTCCATGATCGTGCCCTTCGCCGCGGGAGGGCCGACGGACATTCTCGGCCGCGTGGTTGCGCAGGCCATCGGTCCCATGCTCGGCCAACAGATCATCGTCGAGGACGTCACCGGCGCCGGCGGTACCATCGGGGCGACGAAAGCTGCGCGTGCCGCACCGGACGGCTACACAATGGTGATGGGCAATCTCGGCACCCACGCAGCGAGCCTCGGCATCTACAAAAGCCTCGCCTACGATCCGCGCAAGGATTTCGAGCCGGTGATCCTGGTCGCCAGCACGCCGATGGTACTGGTGACGCGAAAGACGCTCTCGGTCCATACGCTCAGTGACGTCGTCGCCTGGGCCAAAGCCAACAAAGGCAAGGCGACAATGGGCAGCGCCGGGGTCGGCTCGATTTCACATTTGACGTTGTTGCTGTTCAATCATCTGACCGGTGCGGATATCACACATGTGCCGTATCGTGGTCTTTCGGAAGCGACCAATGATCTTCTTGGTGGGCAGATCGACACCTTGTTCGATCAGGTCGTCACGGCGACGCCGCATATTCTCAACGGCAGCGAAAACGCCATCGTGGTCACGATCCCGACGCGCGCGGCGGCCATCCCGAACGTGCCATCCGCCAACGAGGCGGGCTTGCCCGATCTGCAAACAGTGGCCTGGAGCGCGCTGTTCATGCCCAAGGATACGCCGAAGCCGATCATCGCGCGCATCAATTCCGCCGTTCAGAAAATGATGCAGGACGCGGCGATCGCCAAACGGCTTGCGGAAATCGGCGCCGATATTCCCGCGCCCGACCAGCGTTCGCCGGAAGCGCTCGGCCGACTGGTCAATGCAGAAGTCGACAAGTGGGTGCCGTTGATCAAATCTGCCGGGATCACCGAATAAATCACGTCCCTGCGAGGATGCGTGCGGCTATCCGATGAAGAACAGGCCATGCGCGCGGGCAGCTTTGGCCCGCTGCGGCAATGGGCCATCGGGCACCAGATCAAGGTCGGCGATTATCTCGGCGCGGCGGATTTCGTTCCGGTCGCCCAGGCTCACATCATGGCCGACACCGAATCGCTCGGGGCAGCCGGCGTCGAGTGGCTTGAACGCTGGGCGGCGCCACCGCGCGAGCAGCGGCTGGTTCGCATTCCGACCATCACCGATCCGCGCGGCACCGATTTCGCCGCCGCGGAA
>DATJYT010000185.1:0-6004 GCA_035499475.1 Xanthobacteraceae bacterium
CGCCGTAAAGACCAAGCGCAATCAATATCACCGGCCGGCGGCCGAAGCGGTCTGAGATCGGACCGTAGATGATTTGCCCCGCAGCGAAGCCGAACAAATACGTCGAAATGGTCAACTGCACCTGCGCGGTCGATGCGTGCAACGCCTGGCCGAGCGCCGGCAGCGACGGCAGATACATATCCATCGACAGCGGGCCGAGCGCGGTCAGCAGCGACAACAATAATGTGAGGGCGAACGTGCCGGGGCGGAGCATCGCGGGAGTTTACTCGTGATCGCAAAAAGCCGTTACCGCGCGCGCAGCGGTTTCACCTTCAGCTCGGCGGCGAGCGTGTCGAGCTGGGACAGCAACGCCGGCGCGACGGGGACGCCGTCGCGCAGCCGCTCGGCGCGGCATTCACGCCGCCGGTCGCCGGGCAGCCTGATCTCGTCGAACCCGGGCAGGCGCTTCGAGCCGCGCAAGTCGGCGAGATGGCGATCAACCTCGGCGATGAAAGTCGGCAGCGGCGTAAAGCGCGCGATATCGACTGCACAGATGAAATGGCCGGTATTGCACTCGCTCGCGTCGTCGGCGTTGAAATCGATTACGTCGCGGCCGAACGCGGCGCCGTTGAGGACGCCGCCCAGAAGGCCCAGCATGATCGCAAGACCGCTGCCCTTGTAACCACCGACCGGCAGCAGCAAGCCCTCGCCGGTGCGGTTCGGGTCGGTGATCGGCGCGCCGGTCTTGGCGTTGACGAACCAGCCTTCCGGCATCTCCATGCCACGCAGCGCATATTTCTTCACCGTGCCGTAGGACACGATCGTGGTCGCCATATCGAGGATTATCGGTCCGTCGCCCGACGGCACGCCGATGGCGAGCGGATTGGTGCCGAGCAGATGCTCGGTGCCGCCCCATACCGCCATATGGTTGGCATTCGCCACCGCCGCGTAAAGCCCGATCATATTGGCCGCAGCGGCGACTTCGGCGTAGAGCCCGGCCGGCCCGGCGTGATTCGAGCGCCGCACGCCGACCCAGGAGACGCCGGTCTCGCGTGCGATTGCGACCGCCTCGTTGGCGGCGCGCGTCATCACCAGATGGCCCATGCCGTTGTCGCCATCGACCAAAGCGGTCGCCGGTGCGGTCTTGGTCACGGTGATGTTCGGATGCGCATTGAAACCGCCGGCCTTGAGCCGGCGCACGTACTGCGCCAGGCGAAAGATGCCGTGGCCGTCGGCGCCAGTGAGGTCGGCTTCTGTCATCAGCGCCGCGCAGCGCGCCGCGTCCGCCGCGGGGAGGCCAGCAGCGACAAACGAATCGGCGATCATCGAAGTCACGGCGCGCGCCGGTACGCGCGCGAAATCGGCGTCATTCATGGGGTTTCAATACGCGTTTGCTATTCAATCAGCGTTAAATGGGGCGCCGATCAATCCCATTCCGCTTATTTCAGCGCAAGCGGGAATCGAGCATGGCTGCCCGGATTGCCCGATGCCATTTCAGACGTCAGGCGGCCACCAGCGGCCCGGGGTTTTTCACGTAGCGCTTCACCGCATCCACCGTCCAATAGGCGAGCGCGCCCACCGGCCCGGTCGGGTTGTACGACGCATTATGCGGAAACACGTTGGCGCCGACCGTGAACAGGTTGTGACGCGCCTGCCGTCGGAATCCTTATTGACCCTGGTGACCCAGCAATTGACGCGCAGCTCGAAATTGGGGTTGCGCAGCGCGATCGGGATCACGCTGACGTGCGGTTATTGTGATCCGTCACGTCCGCCTCCCTGACTTCGATTTTTGCTATTGCGCGGTACGGTGCCCCTTTTCGGTTGTAGCGGCAAGGCTCCCGTGGCCCCCGCAAAAGCAGAAACCGATACTCACGGGCCGATCATTTCTTTCTTAGAATCTTCGCCGCGTGATCGCCCAGAATAATATCGCGATCGCCCGCAGCAATATTCGCCGCGCGCACCTGCCGCACGCATTCGAGCGTCCCCATGTCATAGGGATAATCGCTGCCGAGGAACACGCGATTGGCGCCGACCGAGGAGACGAGAAATTCGAGCGCAGCTTTCGAATGCAGAATGGTGTCGTAAAGAAAGCGATCCAGATATTTCTCGGGCGAATGTTTGAGATGCACCTTCGGCTCCGGCCGCACCTGCCAGCCATGCACCCAGCGCCCGCCCTGATAGGGAATGAAGCCGCCGCCGTGCACCATGACGAAATTGAGCTTCGGATGGCGCTCCAGCACGCCGCCGAAGATCAGGCACGCGCCTGCGATCGTGGTGTCGAGCGGATTGCCGATCAGATTGTTGAGATAATAGGCCCGCAGCCGATCGGCGCCGGCGACGTTGCCGGGATGGACCATCATGAAGGCGCCGAGCTCGGCGGCTGCGGCCCACACCGGCTCGAAGCTCGGATCGTCGAGATTCTTGCCGTTGATATTGGAGCCGATCATGGCGCCGTGCAGCCCGAGCGTGCCCATGGCGCGACGCAGCTCGTCGGCAGCCTTTTCCGGCGCCTGCATCGGCAGCGTGGCGATGCCGGAAAAGCGGTCGGGATATTCCTTCACCAGCCGCGCGATTTCGTCGTTTTGAATGATCGAAGCCGCGGCGCCGGCGGACGCCTCCTGACCGTAAAGCCAGGTCTGCGGCGTGACCGACAGCACATGCATATCGACGTCAGCTGCCTTCATATCGGCAAACCGGCGTTCGATGTCGTGGCCGCCGCGCGGAAACGGACGATACGGCGTTCCGGCCACTTCAAAGACCGAGTTGTCGTCATCGAGCTTGGTCAACTTGAGACCAAGCCTCGGGATTTCCTTCTGCAAAAGCTTGATGGTTGCATCGGCGGCGACGTGCGTATGGGTGTCGATAGTCCGCATCATTATTGTTCCCCGGATTTTGCGGGGCTGTTTTGCGCATAACCGTCACGGCGATGCAAGGCACGCTAACGCGGCGCTCGCGCTTGTCGCTCGCGCCAATGCCACCAGAGCACTACGGCAATTCCGATAATCACCGCCGCGACCAGCACGAAAATCAAAGCCGAGTTTTCGATCCAGGCGATCGCCGGAATGCCGAACGCCATGATCAGCCCGAGCAGGCAGACCTGCCAGGCGAGCACATGGACGCCCGCCGTGAAGGTGCCGAGCGCCAGCAAGGTGAAAATAGCCAGGCCGGTGGCGCTGGCGTTGAAGGTCCTCTGCACACTCGGCAGCAACATCAAATTCATCACCACCAGGAAAGCGAGCCAATGCAGCGCCTGCGTCGATATCAGCCGCAATTTTGCGGTTTTGTCGGTCGCGTAGCGCCATGCAGCGCCGACACAGACGAGCCCAATGACCGGCGCGAGAAGCTCCCAATAGGTGACGATCGGCGCCTTCGAAAAGCTCGTATAGGCGACGCCGACCAATGTCAGGATCAAGACCAGGCTGAAAGGCAGCTCTCTGATCCAAAAACTGACGTGCGGCTCTTCGCGCGTCACGGCGACGGGCTGCTCGCTCTCGGGCGAAGTCCCCAATCGTCCATCAGGCGGGGTCGCGTCTGAGCTGCTCATCGTGTTGCTCCTGGCCCCTTCGCGCGCTCGTCTGGCCTGGCCGATGCGGGCGCCAAGCCGGCAATCGCCGCACTTACCGGCGATCTTCCCGACCGCAGCCCGCGGTCCTTGCGAGGACCCCAACCTCCCATGGATGGCGTTCCGATCCTTGCGTTAAATCAAGGCGTAACCTGACAATTTGCGATTGATTGACATTCTGAACCTGCAGAAAATGAAATCAGCGCGTGACGTGAACTGTAGTTCCAATGGCGCAATCGATACAACCGAAAGGAAAGGTGCTTGCCGTGCGCGGAGCGGTGGTCGACGTCGCCTTCGAGCACGCCGACCTTCCGCAACTTGATGAGGCGCTGGTCGTCGAATGGGATCGACCTATAAACCTTATCTTGGAGGTACAGGCCCATCTCGACGAGAGCACCGTTCGCGGCGTTGCTCTTCAGGAGACCGCCGGCCTGAAACGCGGGGTGCCGGTACGCACGACCGGACGTCCGATCACCGTGCCAATCGGCGATGCCGTGTTGGGCCGTCTCCTCGATGTCACGGGAAACGTGCGCGATAACGGCCCGGCACTGCCGGCGAACATGCTGCGCTCGCCCATCCACAGGGCGCCGCCGCCGCTTGGCGATCGCAGCCCGGCGACCGCCATCTTCGAAACGGGCATCAAGATCATCGACCTGCTGGCGCCGCTGGCGCAGGGCGGCAAGGCTGCCATGTTCGGCGGCGCCGGTGTCGGCAAGACCGTCGTGGTCATGGAGCTCATCCACGCCATGGTCAAAAGCTATCAAGGCATTTCGGTCTTTGCCGGCGTCGGCGAGCGGTCTCGCGAGGGCCACGAGCTGTTCACGGAAATGCGGCAATCGGGCGTGCTCGATCGGACCGTGCTGGTGTACGGTCAGATGAACGAACCGCCCGGCGCACGCTGGCGCATCGGGCTCACGGCCCTGACGATCGCCGAATATTTCCGCGACCAGAAGCGCAAGAACGTCCTGCTGTTGATGGACAATGTATTCCGCTTCGTCCAAGCCGGCAGCGAAGTCTCAGGTTTGCTCGGACGCCTGCCGTCGCGGGTCGGATACCAGCCGACGCTCGCCACCGAAGTCGCTGCGCTGCACGAGCGCATCGCGTCGGTCGCAGGCGTATCGGTCACCGCGATCGAGGCCGTCTACGTGCCGGCTGACGATTTCACCGATCCGGCGGTCACCGCGATTGCGAGCCACCTCGACAGTATGATCGTGCTGTCCCGATCGATGGCCGCCGAAGGCATGTATCCCGCCGTCGACGCTCTGAGCTCGTCGTCGGTTCTGCTCGATCCGACCGTGGTCGGTGAAGAGCATTACCGCATTGCCGAACAGGTGCGCGAGACGATCGCGCATTATAAGGAATTACAGGACATCATCTCGCTGCTCGGCATCGAGGAACTGAGCGCCCGCGATCGGCTCATCGTCATGCGGGCGCGGCGCCTGCAAAGGTTCCTCACGCAGCCCTTCGCGGTCACCGAGGCCTTCACCGGCACGCCCGGGCGATCGGTGCCTCTGGCAGAGACGCTCAAGGGCTGCCAGGCGATCCTCGACGGCACCGCCGATAGCTGGGCCGAGAGTTCGTTCTACATGGTCGGCACGATCGACGAGGCGCGCGCTAAGAACGACGCCGCAAGCCGCGAGGCCAAGCCCTCATGAGACTTGTCATCACGACCCCCACGAAGGTCATCATCGACGACCCTAACGTGACCGCGGTGCGCGCCGAGGACGAAAGCGGCAGCTTCGGCATTCTTACCGGACACGCAGATCTCTTGACCGCGCTGACCGTATCGGTGGTGAGCTGGCACCGCAGCGACGATCGGCGGCGCTATTGCGCCGTGCGCCGTGGCGTTCTGTCGGTGACCAATGGCAGCGAAGTCGCCATCGCGACCCGTCAGGCCATCCCCGGCGACGATCTCGATCGTCTCGAACAAGTGGTGTTGGCCGAATTCCGCGAGGCGCTCGATGCTGAGCGGACTGCGCGCACCGAAAGCCTGCAGCTGGAGATGAAGGCCATCAAGCAGATCGTCCGCTACCTGCGGCCGGAACGGCCCGGCGTATTCGGAGGCGGATCGTGAACAACGAGACCGTGGAGCCCGAAACAAATATCCCGGACGGGATGGCGGACGCGGTTCGCAAGCGGCAGGAACGCCACAGGCTTTGGCTGAACGAAGGCGAGCCTTCGGCGGCACGCTTCATCGGCCAGATCGGCGTTCTCGGCTGGATCATCGTGACGCCGACTCTGATCGGCTTGTTCGCCGGCCGCTGGCTCGATCACAAATTCGGCACCGGCATTTTCTGGAGTGCACCGTTGCTCCTGTTCGGTGTGGCGGTCGGGTATTGGTCGGCTTGGAAATGGATGCACAAGCAATGATGGAGTTTCATCTCGCCGGCCATGACTTCCTTCCGGCCGCACTGAGCGCCGGCGCATGGCTGGCGGTCGGCACGACGATCGGCGCGCTTTATT
>DATJYT010000186.1:0-20981 GCA_035499475.1 Xanthobacteraceae bacterium
AAGGCAAGGTGCTGGTCGCTAACGGCGCCGGCGACAACGGAACCCGCGGCTGGATCGCGGCGCTCGACGTCAAGACCGGCAACGAGCTGTGGCGCTGGTACGCGGTGCCGAAGCCGGGCGATCCAGGCAGCGAAACCTGGAAGGACAAGACCAACGCCTGGAAGACCGGCGGCGGCGGCATCTGGCAGACCGGCTCATACGATCCGGCGACGCATCTCACCATCTGGGGCACCGGCAACCCGGTGCCGCAATACGATCCGCAATCGCGGCCGGGCGACAACCTCTACACCAATGCGGTCGTCGCGCTCGACATCGATACCGGCAAGCTCGTCTGGTATTACCAGTACACGCCAAACGATTCGTGGGACTACGACGAAATTGGCGTTCACATGCTCTACGACACCGTGATCAACGGCGAGAGCCGCAAGGTCGTCGGGCATTTCGGGCGCAACGGCTTTTTCTACACGCTCGACCGCAACAACGGCAGCTTCATCAAGGGCGCCCAGTACGTCAACGATCTCAACTGGACCAAGGGGCTCGATCCGAAAACCGGCAAGCCGCTCGAATACGATCCCAAGCTCGACGTCCAGACCTATGTGCCGGAAGCGCGCGCGCTGCGCGGCGAAGGCATGAAACGCGCCTGCCCGACATGGCACGGCGGTGTCGCGCACCAGCCGACGGCGTATAACCCAGTGAAGCACATCGCCTATGGCGTCGGCGCCGAAGGTTGCTTCAGCCAGAACGGCGCCCGGTATGCGTTCAAGGGACCCGACGGCGGTCTCAACCCCAAGGGCGGCGACAAGCGCACCTACACCAGCGATCTCTACTACGGCGCCATCACTGCGTTCGACACCATCAACCACAAGGTCATCGCCAAGGCGGTGACCAATATTGAAATCCGTTCCGGCGCCCTCGATACGGCCGGCGGCGTTGTGTTCACGGCGCTGCAAGACGGCTGGATCGTTGCCTACAACGACGAGACGCTCGAAGAGCTCTGGCGCTTCAACGTCGGCACCCCGCTCAAGGGCGCGCCGGTAACCTACGCCATCGGCCCGAAGCAGTACCTCGCAGTTCAGACAAGCGGCCGGCACCTGCATCCGGTGAAGTACGACAACCTGATGGACTCAAGCTATCTGTTCGTGTTCGCGTTGAATTGACGGCGCGGTAGGGGCGGGCTTGAGACCCGCCCCTACATCTTCGGAAACTCTTGGGGGGCAGGTTGCAAACCTGCTCTACTTAGGAAACTCGTTGCAGACATCAACGTCCTTGCCCCAGAAATCCACGCACTTGGCGCGATCCATCGGGCCCCGGCCGACGACCTTGGCGAGCAGGAAGTCAGCGACATTCTCGATTTCACGCGCCGTCAATGTCGCCGCGGGATCGGGCAAGGTGATGCCGGCGGCGTCGAGGTCGGCGCGCTTCATGCCGCAGCGGCCGTCGCTGTAGGCGAATTTATCGAATGCCGGCATGCCGACCTGCGGGCGTCCGCATTTGATGGTGAGGATCAGGTTTGCCCTGTCGAGCGCGCTTTCGCGCAGATTGGCGCCGTCCGGCACCTGGCTGTCCATCTTGCGACCGTCGCCGGCCCAGCCATGACAGATCTGGCAATCGGCCTTCTTGTGAAAAATCTCGGCGCCGGCGGCGATATCTTCCGGGTCGGCGGGCTGCGCGTAAGCGGCGGCGCAAGCGTCCAGCAGCAACATTGCCGCAAGAATGAATGAAATCTTTGGCCGGGTGCGTCGCGTCATTTGGTTTCCACGGCTTTTTGCCGGTTCGGCGTTACGCGAAATCGGCGTTGAGTATACCGTGCGGAGCCTTGCGCCCAACACGACCTGGTTAGGACATGCCAGCAATGAGAGGACGGCAGATCACAATCTCGATCATGGTGGCGCTGTGCTGCGCGTCGGCGTCGGCGCAACAGGGGGACCTCAAGCGCGCCACCGTCTGGGATCTCAAGCTCGGCCAACCGATCGCCGCGCAACCGTCGCCGAACGAATTTCGCGGCCTTGCCTGCGGCGCGAACGGCGGGCCGCCGCACCGACCGCTCGGCGGATGGAGCGATTTCAAGAATTGCCCGGCCGAAGCGAACGGCCTGCATGAAGTCTATTTCGAATATGACGACGAGTTGGAATACATTGCGCGGGCGAGAAACCTCGAGCGCGAAGTCGCGCGCTGGGCGGGAACGACGGATGCGGGATTCCCGATCATCGTTTCGGCGTTGTTCGCTGACGACGGAATTCTCAAAGGCATCCGCATCGTCACCGATCCGCGGCCCGACCATCGCATCGACACCAACAATGCCGATCTCAAGGCCCGCGAGCAGGCCTATCTGCTCGGCCGGCGCCTGGCGGCCCGCTTCAATATCGAAGCGACGCGTGATTGTAAGGCGCTGCCGGCGGCAAATGGCGAATCCGGCGTCGGCGATCTGTTCGTAAAGCAGGCGTGCACGCGCACCGATGCCGCCAACCACCACCGAATCACACTGTCGGTGAACTTCTTTCGCAAGCCGGGGCAAAGCGGACGCAATCCACAGATGCCGAGCCAGCTCACCACCGGGGAATTCGAAAGCTCGGCGCGGTTTGAACTATTCTCCATTGACTAAGCACGATCCCGAAAAGTCAGGACGCCGCGCGGTTTACTCAAGTCCGGGTGGCGTCCGTCCGGTCCGAAAGCGGCCGCGTTATTATGAGACGGCAAAGCGCCGCGAAGTGCCAACTGCGTCACTTGCACCGCAGAAAGGAAGAGAGCTTTTTGCCGTCAGCCCACCACAAGCCGATTGGAGCGTGGTATTCGTCACACGACGTGGAGAGCGTAGGTGCCATAGGGGGGCGACTCGAATGGCAAACCGGATCGGAAGACGGCGATTTATATTTGCGTTTGGCGGCGCGTCCGTCGCGTGGCCATTCGTCGCGCGTGCTCAGCAGCCGCCAATGCGGGTTATTGGACTTCTGCACCCAGGATCATCATCCGAATTTGCAAATTTCGTTGCTGCGTTTCGTAAGGGCCTGAGACAGACCGAGTTTATCGAAGGTCAGAATCTCGCGATTGAATATCGCTGGGCAGACAATCATTACGAACGACTGCCAGAGTTGGCTGCTGACCTTGTTCGTCGTCAGGTCGCTGTTATTGCCGCGATTGGCGGCACCGCCACCGCAAGAGCCGCAAAGGTCGCGACCACGACCATTCCAATCGTTTTCATTGCCGCTGGCGATCCTGTCAAAGACGATCTCGTCACCAGCCTCAGCCGACCTGGGGGTAATCTCACCGGCTTGAGCCTGCTTAATCTTGCAGTGGCGGGAAAGCGACTTGAGCTGCTGCACGAACTGATGCCCAAAGTAACGATGGTCGCTGTGCTGGTTAATCCGGCCAACCCGCAAGCCGCTCCAGAAGTGGAACAGTTGGAAGCTGCAGCGCGAACGCTGGGGTTGCAACTGCGCCTCCATAACGCAAGCAACACACGCGAGGTGGAGGCAGCGTACGCCACCCTTGTTCAAGACAAAGCCGCAGCTCTGCTGGTCGTGTCCGATCCCCTGTTCACGAGCCGGCGCGACGAATTGGCTGCATTGGCGGCCCGCCATGCAATTCCTGCAGTCTATCAATATCGCGAGTTCGCGACGGCCGGCGGTCTATTGAGCTATGGAACTAACCTCATCGAGGCGTACCGCCAAGCCGGCGTGTACACAGGCAGGATTCTCACGGGAATCAAGCCAGCCGACCTACCAGTCGAGCAAGCCACTAAAATCGAGATGGTTGTCAACCTAAAAGCCGCCAAGAAGCTTGGTCTTGAAGTTCCAACCTCCATCTTACTGCGCGCCGACGAAGTGATCGAATAAGCGTCCCGCGGCTTGTTGCAGAGCAAATTGTTGACTGGAGCAAGGACCGCTTGGCTCATTTTCGACCGATCGGTCTTGCTTGCCGAGTCATTTCCGCAATTGAGGCCGGCCGGCGAGCCGCCCTGGCCAATGATCCGGTCGGCTTAAAGCGGACCACGATTTACGGCCGCACCGTGCCGTCAGGCGTGACCGTGTCGTGCCACCTGGCCTCATCGACCTTCGCCTCATACATGTCGGCCTTGCGAAAGCTCGCGCCGGCAAGATCGGCGCGGGTCAGATTGGCGGCGCGCAAATTAGCACCGCTGGCATCGGCATCGGTCAGGTCAGCGGCGCTGAAATCGGCCTCGGTCAACTCGGCGCTGACCATGCTCGCTTGCATCAATTTGGCGCGGCTGAGCACGGCGCCGCGCAGGAAGGCGAAATCGAGCGTCGCCGCGGTGAGATCGGCGCCGGCGAGATTGACCTCAGGGGCCTGCGCCTTTCGCAGGTCGGCGTTCTTCAGGATTACGCCGCTGAGATCGCTGCGCGCCAATCGCACCGTTGCCATCAGCGCCCCCGTCAGGTCCGCAGTGGCGCACTTTGCGGCGTCGAGATTGGCCGCGTAGAGCATAGCGTCATGCAAGATCGATCCGGAAAGCTCGGCGCGGCTGAGATCAGCCTTGTTGAGATTGGCGCCGCTGAGATCGGCACCGCCAAGCTTTGCACCGGCAAGCTTGGCATCGTGAAAATTCGCGCCTCTGAGAATGGCGCCGGTCAGGTCGGCGCCGGTCAAATCGCGCCTTTTGAAATTTTCGCCGGAGAGATCGCAGTGCGCGCATTCAAGCGTGCGCCCAGCCAGAAAGTCGTCCCTCTGACCCGCCTTAGCGGAGCAAGACGCAAAGGACGCCATGGCGACACTGAGGACACTGAGTATGAGCGTAACCCGACGATCCAACATTTTAGCATAGTGCGCGCGCCGGCGGGCAAATTCCATCACCACCGGTCGCCGGTCTAGCCAGCAGCCACTGCCGCTCCTACAATTTCCACCATGAGGGCGGCACGCATATCCGGGAGTGCGCGCTTCGCAGCATTCGTATTTGCCGCTGCGGCCGCCTGCGCGCCTGCGGCCGAAGCGTTTGCGCAGGCCGACGACGCAAGCTACCCGAGCCACCCGGTTCGCATCATCGTGCCGTTTCTCGCCGGCGGCAGCACCGACACGCTCGGCCGCCTCGCCGCGCATATGCTCAGTGAACACTTCGGCGTGCAATTCGGGGTGGAGAATATCGGCGGCGCCGGCGGCACAATCGGCGCGACCCAGGCGGCGCGGGCGCAGCCGGACGGCTACACCCTGATGGTCGGAACTCCCGGGTCCATCACCATCAACCCGCACATTCAGGCAAACCTGCCCTACGATCCGTTGCGCGACTTGCGGCCTGTGGCGCTGCTCGGCGACGTCGTCGGCGTGGTTATCGTGCGCAAGGAATCGCCGATCACCAGCGTCGCCCAGTTGATCGCCACGGCGAAGGAAAAGCCAGGCGCACTGACCTTCGGTTCGGCCGGCGTCGGTTCGGTGACCCATCTCGGTGGCGAACTGTTCGAACACGCTTATGGCGTGAAGCTCACGCACGTCCCCTATCGCGGCAGCTCGGCGGCGACCGTCGATTTCCTCGCCGGCCGGCTCGACGTCATTTTCGGCACCGTGCAGGGTTATCTCGGCATGGGCGACCGCGTGAAAGCGCTTGGCCTTGCCGCCGCCCAGCGATCGAAGCTCGCGCCCGACATCCCGACCGTGGACGAACTCGGTTTGCCCGGCTATCGCGCCAGCTCCTGGACCGGCTTGTTCGCGCCTGCGGCCACGCCGGACAGGATCGTCGCCAAGCTCAATGCGGCAATTGTCACGGCGTTGCGCATGCCCGACATGGTCAAGCACTATGCCGACCTCGGCGTCGACGACGAGGCCAAATCGCCGGATGAATTCGCCAAATTCCTCGCCGCCGAATTCGCCGAAATGGGTACGGTGCTCAAGGCCGCCGGCCTGACGCCGCATTGATGCTGCCGATCAACGGCCTGTGACCGGCTGGCCTCAAGACCTTGGCGCAATGGCGTGCTAATGCCACATTGGTGGGGCAACAAAACATTCTGCCAGACAGGAGCGTTCCCGTGTCGCCCAGCCGTCGCGATTTGTTCTCGGCCACTGCCGCATTTGCCCTGGCGGGCGGCGCTATCACGGGCGGCCTGCCGGGTTTTGCAGGCAGCGCCAGGGCGGACGAGCCGAGCCCCGCTGATATTGCCGAGCCGGGTCCTGCCGGCGACGTCATGATCGGCTCCGACAAGGCGCCGGTGACGATCATCGAATATGCTTCAATGACCTGCCCGCACTGCGCGCATTTCGAAGAGACGACCCTGCCGGAACTGAAGAAGCGATACATCGACACCGGCAAAGTCCGCTACACGTTGCGCGAATTTCCGCTCGATGCGCTCGCCGCGGCGGGATTCATGCTTGCGCGCTGCGCCGGCAAGGACAAATACATGCCGATCGTCGAGACCTTGTTCGCCAAGCAGGCCGACTGGGTCGTCAAGGAACCGGTCGAGCCACTCAAGGCGATCGCCAAGCAGTTCGGCTTCACCGAAGACTCCTTCAAGGAATGCCTGGCGAATCAGAAGGTGCTCAACGACATCCAGGCGGTGCGCGACCGCGCCGCCCAGAAGCTTGGGGTCAATTCCACGCCGACCTTCTTCGTCAACGGCAAGCGGCTGGTCGGCGACGTTACGATCGAGACTCTCGCCAAGGAGATCGACCCCTATCTCAAGGAGGGATAAGGGTTTTTAGCCCTGGACGCCAGGGTCCTGAGAATTGCCGAGGAACCGCCGCGCCGCGGCTGGGGGCAGCAAGGTCTGGATAACATTGCCAGCCTGTTGCGCTTGCGACAGCGAAGATTCATTCTCCGCGCCGATGCGGCACCCGTCGACGCGCCAAAAGCCCAAGCTCACGGCGCGAACGGTCAATGATTCCCCTCGCGGCCGCACCCAGGGGACGGAAATAACCAGCGAATGAAGCTCACCCGGCTGCGCCTGATCGGCTTCAAGTCCTTCGTCGAACCGACCGATTTCGAGATCGAACCTGGGCTGACCGGCGTGGTCGGCCCGAACGGCTGCGGCAAATCCAATCTGGTGGAGGCCGTGCGCTGGGTCATGGGCGAGGCCTCCTACAAGGCCATGCGCGCTTCGGAGATGGATGACGTCATCTTCTCCGGCAACACCGCCCGCCCGGCGCGCAATCATGCCGAGGTGGCGGTCGCCGTCGACAACTCCGACCGCAAGGCGCCGGCGGCCTTCAACGACTTCGACACGCTCGAAGTGTCGCGGCGCATCACCCGCGAGCAGGGCTCCACCTTCCGCGTCAACGGCCGCGAGGTGCGCGCGCGCGACGTCACCATGCTGTTCGCCGATGCTTCGACCGGCTCGCGCTCGCCCGCGCTTGTCCATCAGGGACGCATCGGCGAGATCATCCAGGCGCGGCCCGACCAGCGCCGGCGCGTGCTCGAAGAGGCGGCCGGCATTTCCGGGCTGCATGCGCGGCGCCACGAGGCAGAGCTTCGCCTCAAAGCCGCGGAGCAGAACCTCGCCCGCGTCGAGGACGTGATCGGCCAGCTGGCCGCCCAGGTTGCCTCGCTCAAGACACAGGCACGGCAGGCGGTGCGTTACCGCAACATTTCCGGTCATGTGCGCCGCGCCGAGGCGCTGCTGTTCCACCTGCGTTGGCTTGGCGCCGGCGCCGAAGTCGGCGAAGCCGAGCGGATCAAGGACGAGGCCGTTCGCGTCGTCGCCGAGCGCACTAGCGCGCAAACGTTGGCTGCGACCCGCCAGACGCAGGTCGCGGCGAAGCTGCCCGCCTTGCGTGAGGCCGAAGCCAAGGCGGCGGCGGCATTGCAACGCCTCATCATCGCGCGCGAAGGGCTGGAGCGCGAGGAGGCGCGAGCCAAGGAGCGCCTCGAGGAACTCGATCGACGCCTGGAGCAGTTCGCCTCAGACCTTGAACGCGAACACCGCCTCGCCACCGATGCCGAGGAAGCATTGCAGCGGCTCGCCGCTGAAGAGACGGCGCTGAAAGCGCAGGCCCATGCGAGCGATACGCGGCTCAGCGGCGTCAACGAACGCGTCGCCAAAGCCGACGCAGCGCTCGCGGCTTCGGAAAAATCCTTCGCCGAGCTTACCGGCGCGCTTGCCGATTTGACCGCACGACGCAATCAGCTTCAGGCCGCAGCGCGTGACCATGCCCAGCGCGCGGAAAGGCTCGAGGCTGAATACGCCAATATCGAAGCCGGTCTTGTGGCCACCGGCAGCGGCGCGCCGGACTTGGCGAGCCTGCAACAGACGCTCGCAGCCGCGCAGGTCGCGCTCGCCGCGGCTGAAAGCGCCGCCCGAACGGCCGAAGTAGAACACACTGCGGCACGGCAAAATCTCGACGCCGCGCGGGCGCCGCTCGCTGACGCCGAGCGGCGGGTGCAGCGGCTCGAAACCGAGGCCAAGACCATCGGCAAGTTGTTGGCAGTCGAGAGCAAGAATCTCTGGCCGCCGGTAATGGATGCCCTCGACGTCACCAAAGGCTACGAGAAGGCGCTCGGTGCCGTGCTCGGCGATGACCTCGATGCGCCGGTTGATCCGTCGGCGCCGATGCACTGGGCGGGGGCGGCGGTCGATCCGTCCGATCCGGCTTTGCCGCAGGGTGCGACGGCCCTCTGCGAATATGTGAAGGCGCCACCCGAACTGGCGCGGCGGCTCGCACAGATCGGCGTCATCCAACGCTCCGAAGGAACGCGGCTCGCCGGCATGCTCAAGCCCGGCCAGCGGCTGGTCTCGCGCGAAGGCGACGTCTGGCGCTGGGATGGCTTTGCGGCCGCGGCCCATGCCCCAACTGGCGCGGCGCGGCGGTTGGCGGAACGCGGCCGCCTTCAGGCCATCGGTGGCGAGCTTGCCGCCGCACGCGCCGAAGTCGAGACCAACGCCCGCGCGGTCGAAACGGCCGAGGCCGCCGTGGCCGCCGCGGCCGCCGCGGAGGCGCAGGCCCGCACCCGCTGGCGCGACGCACAGCATGCAACCGACGCCGCGCGCGAAGAACATGCCGCCGCCGAGCGCGAGATCGGCCGCAATGCGGCGCGCATATCGGCGCTGCAGGAGGCAAAGCAGCGGACCGGCACTGGACGCGACGAGGCAATCGCCGGCCGCAGCGAGGCGGAGGGCGCGCTTGCGGCGCTGCCCGATGCGTCCGAGCTCGAAGCCAAGCTTGCCCGGATCAACGATGCCATTGCGGCCGACCGCAGCATGCTCGCCGAGGTGCGGGTCGAAGCTCAGGCCATTGCGCGCGAGGCCGAACTCGCAAATCGCCGGCTGCAAACCATCGCTGCGGAAAACCAGGCCTGGAACGAGCGCAAAGGCAATGCCGCGTCGCAGATCGCGACCATCGGCCGACGGACCGAAGAGGCAAGAGGCGAGCGGACCGAATTGGCAAGCGCTCCGCAAAGGTTTGCCGATCAGCGGCAAGCCCTGATCGGCGAGATCGAGGCCGCGACGGTCGCGCGCCGCACCGAGGCCGACAAGCTCGCGGCAGCCGAAGCCGACCTTGCCGAAGCCGACAAAATCGCCCGCGCGGCCCTCGAAGCGGTCGGCGAAGCGCGCACCGAGGCCGCGCGTGGCGAGGAACGCTGCGACGCCGCGCGGCGCCGGCTCGCCGATATCGAGCATGAAATCCGCGAAATACTCGAAGTCGAGCCCGCCGGCGCTGCCGAGGTGGCGGAGCTCAAAAGCGGCGAGGACCTGCCGCAGATCGCCGAGGTCGAAGCCAAGCTCGATCGCATCAAGCGCGAGCGCGAGCGCCTCGGCGCGGTCAACCTCCTCGCCGAGCAGGAATTGCGCGAGGTCGAAGAACAGCACGCCAAGCTCACCGGCGAGCGCGACGACCTGGTCGAAGCGATCCGGCGGCTGCGCCAGGGCATCCATAGTTTGAACAGCGAGGCGCGCGAGCGCCTGCTCTCGTCATTCGCGACCGTCAACGACAACTTCAAGAAGCTGTTCGGCGAGTTGTTCGGCGGCGGCAACGCCGAATTGCAGCTCATCGAGAGCGAGGACCCGCTCGAAGCCGGCCTCGAGATCATGGCCAAACCGCCCGGCAAGAAGCCGACGACGCTGTCGCTGCTCTCCGGCGGCGAGCAGGCGCTCACCGCGCTGGCACTGATCTTCGCCATATTCCTCACCAATCCGGCGCCGATCTGCGTGCTCGACGAGGTTGACGCGCCGCTTGACGACTACAACGTCGAACGCTTCTGTGACCTGCTCGACGAGATGACGCGCTCGACTGCCACGCGCTTCATCATCATCACCCACAATCCGATCACCATGGCGCGCATGAACCGCCTCTACGGCGTCACCATGGCCGAGCGCGGCGTGTCGCAATTGGTTTCGGTCGACCTCGAAGGCGCCGTGAAGCTCCGCGAGGCGAGCTGAGCCGCCGTCAATTCCCGCCCAGCTTGAACAGCTTCACAGCATTGCTGCGGCCGATCTTGATGCGGTCGGCTTCGCTGATCGGACACGCGTCGAACCAGTCCGCGGCGTGATCGATATTCTCGAACGGCCAGTCGGTCGAGAACATGATGCGGTCCGCGCCGAGCACCAGCATGGCATCGATCAGCGCCTGGGTGTGGAAGTTGCCGGACGTGGTGATGTGGAAGTTGGCGCGGAAATAGTCGCTGATGCGTTTCTTTGCCGGATAGCTGTGGCGGTTCGGAATCCAGGCATTGGCATTGTCGATGCGCCACATGGCGAACGGCAAGTTCTCGCCCATGTGGCCGAGGATGATCTGTAGTCCCGGAAAGGCGTCGAACAGTCCCGAGCCCATCAGCCGCAGCGCATGAACCGCAGTCTCCTGGCCGAAGGCCCAGATCGGGCCGAGCAGCCACGGATGGCCGTCGTAAATCTTGGAGTCGCGTGGCAGCGGATTGCGCGGGTGCAGATAGAACGGCACATCGAGACGCTCCGCCGCCGCCCAGAACGGCCGATACTGCGGCAAGTCGTAATAGACGGTCGTGCCGGCGTCGTTGACCTGGGAGAAGCCGTTGACCAGAGCGCCGCGAAAGCCGAGTTCTTTTACGCAGCGCTCGATCTCGCGGGTTGCGCTGTCGGGATCCTGCATCGCCAGTGCCGCGAGACCCTGAAAGCGGTCCGGGCGCTTGTGAACCTGCTCCGCCAGAAAATCATTGGCCCTGCGCGCGATGGCATGGGCCTGTGCCGGATCGGGAATGCCCTGCACTGCGGGCGCGTTGAGCGACAGCAGCATGACCTCAATGCCGTGCGCGTCCATCTCGCGAAGACGCCGATCGTGAAAGTCGAGGACGCGGCTTTTCACCTCCTGCCAGACCCGCTCGGGGAAATACCCGTGGGAATCCTCCAGCGTCTCCGGAATCGCGAAATGTTCCTCAAGCGCGATCTTGCCCTGCATCGTTCCTCCTCCGGCGCCACGGCGACCTGACCCTGCGTCAACCTTAACACGGATGAGGAAGCACGCAGCCGGACCTCGCCCGAGCGGTGCGCCGCCGCTGGCACGCTTCTCGCGAGATTTCGCCGGCTGTCCTGATGCTGTCCCATTCCGGGGCGGCGGGACACTTTTAGGCGAACGCGCAACGCCCCCATGAATATTCATCAAAGCTACACGCTCGCATCGCCACCGCAACAAAACGGCTTCCTCGGCACACGAGCCATTCTGCCGCGCGGCGCATTTGCGGCCGCGCTCCTGTTCATCGACATTGCCTTGATCGTCGCAATGTCGTGCTGCACCGGCACGCTCTATGAATTCGCCCGGTACGGCGAACCCGGTGATGTGTTTTCGTTCGCGCGGGTGGGAGTGTTGGCGGCAGCCATTTTCGTCGTCTCCAACCTGTTTCGCGACGAATATCGATTGGCCAACTTCTTCGCCTTCAAGAGGCATGGCCGCAGCACCATGCGGCTCTGGACGACGACTCTGGTTTGCCTGGTGACGTTCGGTTTTCTGGCGCAGATCAGCGCCGATTATTCGCGCGGCTGGATTGTGCTGTTTTATGCCGCGACGCTCGCCGGGCTGATGACAGTGCGCTTCACTGCCGTCCGCCTTGTCACGCTGGCGCGCAGGGGCGGCCTCATTTCAGCGCAGCGTGTCTTCCTGATCGGAGCCGGCGCGAATGTCGGCGCATTCGTTGACGATTACGAGCCGCGCACCCTCGGTCTCAACGTGGTTGGCTGCCGGTTCTTCACGCCGGTCCCGGCGAGTGCGTCCGCCGGCACGCGCAAGATGATACTCGACGGCGACCTCGCCGAGGCTGCGGCCGGCATCCGCGGCCTCGAACCAGACGCGGTCTTTCTTCTGGTGCCGTGGTCAGCAACCGAAATCATCGAACGCTGCGCCGAGACCTTCCTGACCCTGCCGGTCGAGATTCATCTCGGCCCGGAGGCGATCCTCGGAAAATTCGAAAACGTCGCGCTGTCAAAGCTCGGCCCGCTGACCAGCCTGCGGCTGACACGTCGGCCGCTGTCACGATTCGAGCTTACCCAGAAACGCATCCTTGACCTCGTCCTCGGGTCGATCGCACTCATTGCCCTGACCCCGATCATGGTCGCCGTCGCCACGTTGATCGCGATGGAGGGCGACGGTCCAGTATTCTTCATGCAGCGCCGCTATGGCCTCAATCAAAAGCCGTTCCGCATCATCAAGTTTCGCACCATGCGCTGCCTCGACGACGGCGCCGTCGTGCCGCAGGCCAAGCGCGACGATCCGCGCCTGACCAGGCTCGGGCGCTGGCTACGGCGCTGGAACATCGACGAACTGCCGCAGCTCTTCAACGTGCTCAAAGGCGACATGTCGCTGGTCGGCCCCCGCCCGCACGCATTGTCGCACGATCATGATTTCGAGCGGCGCATCTCACTCTATGCGCGCCGCCACAACGTCAAGCCGGGGATAACCGGCTGGGCTCAGGTCAACGGCTATCGCGGCGAGACCGATACCGACGACAAGATGCGAAAGCGCGTCGAACACGACCTCCATTACATCGACAACTGGTCGCTGTGGCTCGACTTGCAGATCATCGCCCGCACGGCGCTCACGCCCACGGCGTACAAGAACGCCTATTGAGAAGCCCGGTCCACGCCGCATGCCGGCGGCGCCGCAGCGTTTCCTGAATTGGCGATCAGCCGACAATCGTGGCGATGACAACGACCGCTCCCGTGGCGATCAGAGCCGCCGAAATCCAGAGCGTGGCGATGAGAAGCCACACCGAGCGCGGATTGCCGGGTAATGTCGCCTGCGGCCCGGTCCAGGGTTGCAGGGCCGGCTCCGCCTGCTTGAGCGCCAAAGTCGCGCGTTCGATATGGGCAATGTCACGAGCGAGCTGATCCTGGTCAGCCTCGGCAAGAGCTTCGACGACGTCGGTGGCGCTATCCGCCACCACCCGGCGCTCGACCTCGATCCTGTGAAGCTCGAGCGAGATGACGTCGGCGCTTGAGGGTTCCGACCGCAGCGAGCCAAGGAGATGCGGCGACATGCTGATCACCTGTTTGTCGTCCAGGGAACTACTAAACGACAGGCGACAGGTCCGCGACGTTCACTGCGAGCTAACCTTAACGTGGCCGCCGCCGCTCCTATATTGTGCGAAGGGGAAGATGGCCGTTGCGGGTCGTCCATACCCGGAGACCATCGCTCGCCGCTGCCGCCGAGTTGCGGCTATGTTGTTGAATGCGGGCCCAAAGCCCATTTGAGTTTCTTGCTGCGCCCAGGGAGCGCTTCGATGAGCACCTCGACCATTGTCGTCCTTGCCGTGATCGTCGTTTTCGCTCTGTGGGCGATGACGGTCTACAACGGCCTTGTTTCGCTGCGCCAACGCGTCAACCAGGCCTTTGCCGACATTGACGTGCAACTGCGCCAGCGGCACGACCTCATACCCAACCTGGTCGAGACGGTGAAAGGCTATGCCGCGCACGAGCGCGGCACGCTGGACGAAGTCGTCAAGGCCCGCAATGCGGCGATCAACGCGCAGGGGCCCGCGCAACAGGCCGCCGCCGAGAACATGCTCAGCGGCGCCCTGCGTCAGCTTTTCGCACTGTCGGAGGCTTATCCGGACCTCAAAGCCAACGCCAATTTCCAGCAGCTGCAGGCGGAACTGACCGATCTCGAGAACAAGATCGCCGCGGCGCGGCGGTTCTTCAACAATGCGGTGCAGGAATACAATACCGGCATCCAGAGATTCCCCGCCGCATTGTTCGCCGGCGCCATGGGCTTCGCGCCGAAGGACTTCTTCGACCTCGGCGAGGACCGCAAAACCGTCGGCGAGGCGCCGCAAGTGAAGTTCTAGCCGGTCAATCCGGGGCGCGGTAACAATGGCCGCCTACGGTCTCTACAGCCATATCCAGTCGAACAGGCGGCGCTCGATTGCGCTGCTTGTCGGCCTTTTTCTGCTTGTTTACGTGCTGGTCTATGCCGGCGCTTTGACGGCCGAGGCGCTGTCCGTCAACGCCGACCTAGACACGCTCATCCAGCTCGCCTGGATCGACCTCATCAAGGCCGCGCCATTCGCGACCATCGGCACGCTGTTGTGGATCGTCATCGCCTATAACTTCCATCAGAGCATGATCGATGCGCTCACCGGCGGCCGCGAAGTCGCGCGCAGCGAAGAACCGCGCCTCTACAATCTGCTGGAGAACCTCTGCATCTCGCGCGGTATCCCGATGCCGAAGCTCAAGGTGATGGACAGCGACGCGCTCAACGCCTTCGCCACCGGCATGAACCAGAAGCAGTATTCGATCACGGTGACGACCGGCCTCCTCGACCGCCTCGACGACGCCGAGATCGAATCCGTGCTGGGTCACGAACTGACCCACATCCGCAACGGCGATGTCCGCATGATGGTCATTGCGGTCATCATTGCCGGCATCGTGTCCTTCGCGGCCGAACTGGTGTTCCGGCTGTGGTTCTACAACGGCTTCGGTTTCCGCCAATCACGCTCCGACGAGCGGCGGGGCGGCGGCGGAGCGGGTATTGCGATCCTGATCGCCATCGGGCTTCTGGTCGTCGCCTACGTGCTTTCGTTCGTCATTCGCCTGGCGCTGTCGCGATCGCGGGAGTTCCTCGCCGATGCCGGCTCGGTGGAGCTTACGAAGAATCCCGACGCCATGATTGCCGCACTGCGGAAGATCGAAGGCCGGGGCGAACTGCCGGGCGCGACCTCCGCCGTCATGGAAATGTGCATCGATAATCCGCGCGCCGGATTTGGCGAGTTGTTCGATACACATCCGAGCGTCGATGCGCGCGTTGCCGCCCTGGTCAAGTTTGCCGGCGGCCACGATATCGGCCCGATCGCGCTGCCGCCGCAACCGGACCCTGTGGGCGACCAGGCGGATAGCGATCAATCGGCGCCAAGCGGTCCGTGGGGTCCGGTCGATCAGGATGCCGGCGAATCCGGGAGAGGCAATACGCCTTTGCCAACGGAATCGACCGCGCCGGTCGACGGTCCTTCCGCGGATTCTCCGCCCGGACCATGGGGCCCGCACCGCGGCGGCTAGGCGCGCGGTGGCGTTTGCGCAACACGTCGTGCACATCGTCACGTTGAGGCTTCCAAACCGCCGAAGGGGTGTGTACAACCGCTAAGAGGGATGCAGGATGTGACGCGCCTGACTTGGCTGCTGTCTACTTGCAGTGATGCGGAGCGGCGGATAACGAGTCTGGTGACGCCGCGGGGTGAGTGAGGGATCGACCATGGCCAAACCAACGGTGATACTGGTCGGAGCGGACAAGGGGGGCGTCGGTAAGACCACGGTTGCCCGCACGCTGCTCGACTATTTCACGGCACACCACGTGCCGACGCGTGCTTTCGATTCAGAATCGCCCAAAGGCACCCTGAAGCGCTTTCATCCCGACATCAGCGAGATCGTCGACATCACCTCGGTGTCGGATCAGATGCAGATCATCGACACCTTGTCGTCCACGGACGCCAGCGTGACGGTGATTGACGTGCGCGCCGGGCTATTGTCGCCGACGCTGCGTTCGCTCCGTGACATCGGCTTTCTCGACGCGGTGAAGAAGGGCCAGATCACCTTCGCGGTGTTCCACATCCTCGGCTCGTCGATCGCTTCGCTCAACGAGATCGAGGACACCTCGACCTTCGTTGCCGACAGCAAGTATTTCCTGGTGAAGAATTTCATCAACAATACCAGCTTCTTTGAGTGGGACCAGGCGACCCACGCGTCCTATTTCAAGAAGCTGAAGGACGCGGTGGTGCTCACCATCCCGAAGCTCAACGAGATGGCCTATGAGCAGGTTGAGCTCGCTTCGGTTCCGTTCCTGACCTTTGTCGCCAACAGGAACCAGAAGGGCGAAGGCGCCCATTACTCCTTCGTGCTGCGCGGCTATGTGCGGCACTGGCTCGGCAACGTCTGGGCCGAGTACGATCGCGTCAAGCTCACCGAGATGGTCGACACGTCCGGTTCGGCGGCAGCGGCCTCCCGCGCGCAAATTGGCGGCAGGCCGTAGGCGCGGGGCCGGTTCGTCGGCCGGCCAAGGTGTACCTGTTCTCCGCGGCGTTGGTTATGGGAATGGACCGATCGCCCAAATGCCGCACACGCCGCTCTACATCGTCGCATCGCCGCAGCCGCGTGTCGGCAAGACGCTGATCGCCCGGCTCCTGATCGAATATGTCTTGTCCACCGATCGCCCCCTTGCCGGTTACGACCTCGATCCCAAGGAGCCGTCGCTTATCGGCTTCTTTCCCAAGCTGGTGCGCACCGCCGACATCACCGATACGCTCGGCCAAATGGCGCTGTTCGACCAGCTTGTCGCCAACGATTCCTGCACGACGGTCATCGACCTCGGTTACAGCCTGTTCGATCAGTTCTTTGCGGTCATGGCCGAGATCGGCTTCGAGATCGAGGCGCGGCGGCGTTCGATCGATCCGATCGTGCTGTTCGTGACCGATTCCTCACGGGCGACGGCGCGAACCTATGACGAGCTCAAGCGCAGCCTGCGCGATACGAATTTCGTGCCCGTACACAACGAATCGGCGTCGTTCATATTCGCCCAAAAGGATTTCCTGCCGTCACGCACCGAATACAGTGTCATCCGCATTCCGCGCCTGTCGCCGGTCGTTCGCGGCGTGATCCACCGGCCGAACTTCACGTTCCGGGCGCATATGGAGGACCAGCCGGGCGGACCGAGCGAGGTGCAGAGCTGGATCACCGCAATTTTCACCGAGTTCCGCGAGCTCGAGCTGCGGCAACTCATGGGCCGGGTCACCGGCTCGATCGGCACGCGTGCTGCCCTGCGCACCCGCGAAGCCGGTTAGATTATGATCTGAGCCAACGGGTCCTCGCGACGAGGGCGATTATTCGAATCGATCGAAACTGACGCTAATGCCCTTCGAAGCTCACCAGCGTGCGTACCGGCACGCCGAGCTTTCTGATCTTCTCGGCGCCGCCCAATTCCGGCAGATCGATGATGAAGCAGGCGGCCAGCACGTTGGCGCCGATCTGCTTGAGAAGCTTTACCGCGCCTTCGGCAGTTCCGCCGGTGGCGATGAGGTCGTCGACCAAAATCACCCGTTCGTCCTGCACCACGGCGTCTTCGTGCATTTCCATTTCATCGAGGCCGTATTCGAGCGAATAGGCGATGCTGACGCGCTTGAACGGCAGCTTGCCCTTTTTCCGGATCGGTACGAAGCCGGCCGAAACCTGATGTGCGATGGCGCCGCCGAGGATGAAGCCGCGCGCTTCGATGCCGGCAACCTTGTCGATCTTGCTGCCGGCCCAGGGCTGCACGAGTTCGTCGACGGCACGGCGAAATGCCCGCGCGTCACCGAGCAGCGTGGTGATGTCGCGAAACATGATTCCCGGCTTGGGATAATCCGGGATGCTGCGGATCGCCGCCTTCAGGTCATTCTCGAACGCGACCGTGGTCATGATCCGAGCCTTGTTGCAGCGCCGGCCGCGAGGCTCGGCGCAGATTTCCGGTCGGGCGGGTTACGATTCCTGCGGTTCGGGATGATGCACGGCGTGCCACACCTTCTTCTTCGTGAAGTAGAGCAGGCCGGTAAAGATAATCAGGAAGACCATCACCTGGAAACCGAGACGATGCCGCGCATCAAGTGTCGGCTCTGCCGCCCACATCAGGAAGGCTGCGACATCGCGGCCGTATTGGTCCACGGTCGTCGGCGTGCCGTCGGTATATTCGACCTGGCCGTCGGTCAGCGGCTTCGGCATGCCGATGGCGCCGCCCGGGAAGTACTTGTTGTACTGGCCGCCGGGCGGAATGGCGACGCCGGCCGGCGGATCGGCATAGCCGTTGAGAATGGCGTGGATATAGTCGGGGCCATCCTCCTGATACATGGTGAAGGCGTCGAAGACGAATTTCGGGAAGCCCCATTCGTGGCTTCTCGCCTTGGCGAGGTCGGACATATCGGGCGGCAGCTTGCCGCCGAGCGCGGCGCGGGCGGCCTGATCGTTCGGGAACGGCGGCGGGAAATGGTCGGCGATGCCGCCCGGGCGCTGGAACATCTGGCCCTGATCGTTCGGCCCATCGGTGACCTGAAAGCTCGACGCGATCGCCGTCGCCTGCGCTTCCGTAAAACCCGGGCCGCCCGGATCGGCGAGATTGCGGAACGCCAGAAGCTTGATGCTGTGGCAGGTCGAGCAAACCTCGCGATAGATCTTAAAGCCGCGCTGAAGTTGCGCCTGGTCGTAAACGCCGAACGGTCCGGCAAACGACCAATGCTGGCGCGGCGGCGCCTCCGCCTCCTGGGCCGATACGACCTGAGGCAGCGCAGCGGCGAGAGCGAAGGCAATGATGATGCGTTGAAGCTTCATGGCCCGCCCCTATGCCTTCGCGCCTTCGCCCAGAACCGACTCGGAAATCGAGTTCGGCAGCGGCTTCGTCGTCTCGAACAGCCCGAGGAGCGGCAGAATGATGAAGAAGAACGCGAAATAATAAGCGGTAAGGATTCGCGCCGCGATAACATAGCCTCCCTCAGGCGGCTGCGAGCCGAGATAGCCGAGCCCGATCACGACCAGGAAGAAGACAAAGAGGAATTGCCGGTAAAGCGGCCGGTAATTCGCCGAGCGCACCTGCGACGTATCGAGCCACGGCATGAATGCGAGAACGATGATCGAGCCCGCCAGTGCGGTCACGCCGAGGAGCTTGCTCGGGATCGCGCGCAAGATGGCGTAGAACGGCAGGTAGTACCATTCCGGCACGATGTGGGTCGGCGTCTGGCCCGGATTGGCCATGATGTAATTGTCGGAATGGCCGAGATAGTTGGGGATGAAGAAGACGAACCAGGCGTAGAAGATGCAGAACAGCGCGATGAAGAAGCTGTCCTTGACGGTCGCATAGGGCGTGAACGGCACGCTGTCCTTCTCGGTCTTCGGCTCGACGCCGGTCGGATTGTTCTGGCCGACCATGTGCAGCGCCCAGACGTGCAGCACGACCACGCCGGCGATGACGAAGGGCAAGAGGTAGTGCAGCGAGTAGAAGCGATTGAGCGTCGGATTGCCGACCGCGTAGCCACCCCACAGCCAGGTCACGACCGGCTCGCCGATGCCGGGCAACGCCGAGAACAGGTTGGTGATGACGGTCGCCGCCCAGAAGCTCATCTGTCCCCAGGGCAGCACGTAACCCATGAAGCCGGTCGCGACCATCAATAGGAACAGGATGACGCCGAGGATCCACAGCACCTCGCGCGGCTCCTTGTAGGAGCCGTAATACATGCCGCGCGCGATATGAATATAAACCGCGACGAAAAAGAACGACGCGCCGTTGGCGTGCAGATAGCGCAGCAGCCAGCCGTAATTCACGTCGCGCATGATCGATTCGACGGAATTGAAGGCATAATCGACGTGCGGCGTGTAATGCATCGCCAGCACGATGCCGGTAATAATCTGCACGCCCAGCATGAAGCTCAGGATGCCGCCGAAGGTCCACCAGTAGTTCAGATTGCGCGGCGTCGGGTAGGCGATGAACGACGAATAGACGAGGCTCGCGATCGGCAGCCGCCGTTCCATCCACTGCATGAACGGGCTTTGCGGCTGGTAGGTCGAGTGTCCGCTCATAGTCAAACCTTATGCCTGTGTTGAGCGCCGAGAATCGCGGCCGGAAGGAAAAGGAGATCGCGGGCCGAAGGCGCCGCAAGTGAGAATGCTGTCACCGTCCCAACCTCTTCCGTCTTACCGGGTCACACCATCCGTGCAACGAACCGCCCTGCCCTCTTCCCACCTTTTCCGCTCGCAGGCGAGGGCGGAGAGGAGGCGCGGCGCGGATGGCTCGGTCGCATCAGACCTGGGGGAGGACAGAGGCGACGCAGTCCGGCGCGTTTTATTGGCACCCTTGCCGGGAGAGTGCAAGTGTAGCTTCGCGGTTTCTAGCCATGCGCATCGCCCTCTACGAGCCTGACATTCCGCAGAATACGGGCACCATTCTGCGCCTGTGCGCCTGCCTCGGAATCGAGGCCGATATCATCGAGCCGGCGGGATTTCCAACCTCCGACCGTGCTTTCCGGCGCGCCGGCATGGACTATCTGGACGCGGTCGCGCTCAGGCGCCACCGATCGTGGAGCGAATTCGAGACTTGGCGGCGGGCCGAAAACCGCCGACTCGTCCTGTTCACGACAGCCGCCGAGCAGTCCTATCTCGACTACCGCTTCGCCGCCGATGACGTGCTTCTATTCGGGCGCGAATCGGCCGGCGTTCCGGCCGAGGTTCACGCCGCGGCCAATGTCCGCCTCGTCATCCCGATGCGCCAGGGCTTGCGCTCGCTCAATGTTGCGATGGCCGTCGCCATGGCGGCGGGCGAGGCGTTGCGGCAGACCGACGGGATAGCGAACGACACGAAAGCGTAGCAACTGGAGAAAGACGAATATTATGCCGACGATTCTTGACTATGACCGATCCACATCGTCATGGCCGGATTCGTTCCGGCCAACCACATCTTTCATCCGGCGAGACTTTTGAGACGTGGATGCCGGCGACAAGGCGCGGGCATGACGGGTCAGAGTTGGCCGGCCGCATTCGCTAAGCCTCGACCACGCCAGGACGCCCGCCTTCGACGGCGTAAGTCTTCAACGTCGCAATGTCGGCATTGGGATCATGGGCATCGGAGACGACGCGCATGCG
>DATJYT010000187.1:0-16249 GCA_035499475.1 Xanthobacteraceae bacterium
CCGGTCAAATGGACCTGCGACCGCAGCGAGGCGTTCGTCAGCGACTATATGGGTCGCGACCTGACGGTGTCGGCCGAACTCGCGCTCGACGCCCAGGGCCATTTCCTCGCCTTGCGCACCAAAAACACCAGCAATGTCGGCGCCCACAGCGGTTCCTATGTGCCGCTGGTCAAAGGCGTCGGCCTGGCGACCTCCGCTTATCGGATTCCGCTATCGCATATCTCGGCGCGCGCCGTGCTCTCGACCACGATGTGCACGACGCCCTATCGCAGCGCCGGCCGGCCCGAAGTCATCTACGTGATGGAGCGGCTGATCGACAAAGCCGCGCAGGAGCACGGCTTCGACCGCGTCGCGCTGCGGCGGCGCAATCTCATTCCGCCGTCGGCATTTCCCTACAAGAACCCGCAAGGCATCGTCTACGACAACGGCACTTATCGCACCGTCATGGACCGAGCGATGGAACTCGGTGACTGGAAGGGCTTCAACAAGCGCCGCAACGAGGCGCGCCGGCGCAAACGGCTGCGTGGCATTGGGCTGTGCTGCTACCTCGAAACCACCGGTGGTTATCCGCGCGAACGCTCCGACATTACCGTTCACCCGCACGGCAAGGTCGATGTCGTGGTCGGCACGCTGTCGAGCGGGCAGAGCCACGAGACGACTTTTGCGCAATGCGTGGCCGAGTGGCTGGGCGTGCCGTTCGACGACGTCAACGTGATCGAAAACGACACCGACATCGTCAAGGAAGGTGGCGGCTCGCACTCGGCGCGCTCCATGCGGCTCGCCGGCATCGTCATGGGCAAGGCCTCCGACCTCATCATCGAGAAGGGCAAGAAGATTGCCGCCCATATGCTGGAAACGGCGGAGGATGACATCGCCTTCGATGCCGGACGCTTCACGGTGAAAGGCACCGACCGCTCTGTGGGAATCTTCGACGCCGCGAAGGCGGCGGCCGAAGGCAAAGCGGTACCGCAGGAACTGTCAGGCCCGCTCGCGGCGACCTGCGACGAGACCATCAGGCAGCTTGGCTTTCCTTACGGCGCCCACGTCTGCGAGGTCGAGATCGATCCGCAGACCGGAGCACTGACGATTGCAAACTACACCTGCGTTGACGATGTCGGCCGCGCCATCAATCCGATGGTCGTTGACGGCCAGACCCATGGCGGCGCCGTACAAGGCATCGGCCAGGCGGTGTGCGAGCTTTGCGCCTACGACACGGACGGGCAATTGCTGTCGGCCTCGTTCATGGACTACGCCATGCCGCGCGCCGACACCGTGCCGTCGTTCACCACAGACATCAGCCAGGTGCTCACGCCGACCAACAAGCTCGGTGTACGTGGCGCTGGCGAAGGCGGCACCACCGGCGCGCTTGGCGCCGTGGTCAATGCCGTCGTCGACGCGCTCGCCGAGTTCGGCGTGACCCATCTCGAAATGCCAGTGACGCCCGAGCGCATCTGGCGCGCGATTCATACGTCGAAAAAATAAAGCTGCTTTCCAATTGTCACTCCGGGGCACCGCGTAGCGGCAAGCCCGGAAAGACTAGCAAGGAGCAACCATGCCCGACATTCTGACCAAACAAGACGGCCCGATCTTCAACATCACCTTGAATCAGCCTGAACGCGGCAATGCCGTCTCCGACGAGATGGTCGCCGAGCTCACCGGCATCATCGAGGGCGCGGAGAAGACGTCGAGCATCGTTGTCTTGCGCGGCGCCGGCAAGGATTTCTGCGTCGGCCGCGCGGTGATGGGATCGACGCCGAAGCAGGATCCGGACGCGCTCGAGCGCCGCACCTTCAGCGACGTGGTGTTCAACTGCTATGGCGCGATGCGCAATGCCAAGGTGCCGATCATCGCGGTGGTGCACGGCCGCGCGCTCGGCTTCGGCTGCGCCATAGCGGCGGCATGCGACATCACGCTCGCCGGCAGCGAGGCGCGCTTCCAGGTGCCGGAGATGGCGCACAATATTTTGCCCACCATGGTGATGTCGTCCTTCGTCGACCGCGTGCCGCGCAAGGCGATGAGCTACCTGGTCTACTCGACGGCCGAGATCAGCCCCGAGCGGGCCTTGAGTTTCGGCATCGTCAGCGATGTGGTGCCGGCCGCCAAACTCGAGGAAGCCGTCACGACGCTGTGCGCGGCGATCCTGAAGGCGCCGCGGCCGGCGATCCTCGGCGTCAAGGAATACGTCAAGACCGCGCCCGACATGGCCGTGTTCGGCGCCGTCGAGTTCGCCCGCAATCTGCACGCCACAGTGAATTCATCCGCCGAGATGCGGCGCAAGCATTAGCGAATGCCGGTCTGGCTCGGCGCAGCGAGTTGCTTCACCAGGCGGTAGAGGAACTGCTTGCTATCGTAGAGTTCCTTCACGCCGACCTGCTCGTTCAGCCCATGCACGCCGTTGTGGCCCGGATCGGTGAACAATCCCGACACGCCGTAGGACGGAATGCCGGCATTGCGCAGCCAGCGGCTGTCGGTATAGCCGCCCGACATGGTCGGAATGACCGGCACACCGGGCCACATCTCGCCGGCGAGCTTGACGATCGCGCCCATGATCTCGGGGTTGATCGGCGACGCCGGGCTGAGCACCGCCTGCCCTTTGGGGATGATCTTGACCTTGTCGTCGGCGATCACGGTGGTGAGCGTGCGCGCGACGTCCGCGACCGGCTGGTCCGGCAGGATGCGGCAGTTGACCGTCGCGCGGGCCGATTGCGGCAGCGCATTCTCGGCGTGACCCGCTTCGAGCAGCGTCGGCACGCAAGTCGTGCGCATGATCGCGTTATATTCGGGACGGGTGGTGAGCGGCATCAGCACCGCCGGATCGGTCGAGCCGGCGAGCAGCGCCTTGATGGCGTCGGCCGTCGGCGGCGCCTCGGTTGACGCAGTTTTCTCGAAATAGCTCCGCGTCACCGGATTGAGCCCGACCGGAAAATCGAATTGGCTCAGGCGCCGCAGCGCGTCGGCAAGCCGATATATGGCGTTGTCGCGGCGGCCCGATGCGCTATGGCCGCCCGGATCGGTCACTTCAAGCACGTAAGTCTGATAGACCTTCTCAGCGTGCTGCACGCTCATGCGGAACGGCTTGCCGTTGCGCAGCGCACCGCCGCCGCCTTCGTTGATGGCGAATTCGGCGTCGATCAGGGCGCGGTCATGGTCCAGCAAATAGTGTGCGCCATCATCCGGCGAATCCGACAGCTCCTCGTCGGTGGTCAGCGCCAGGATGATGTCGCGATCGGGCTTGAACCCTTCCTTGGCGTATTCGATGAGATTGGCGACGAAGATCGACGCCATGGCCTTGTCGTCGATGGAGCCGCGGCCGCGAAAATAGCCGTTGATCTCCTGCAGCTCGAACGGGTCGAAATCCCAGTCCTCGCGCCTGGCCTCGACCACGTCGATATGGGCAATCAACAGCATCGGCTTGCGGGCGCCGGTGCCGCGCAGGCGCGCGACGAGGTCGCCTTTGCGGGGCGCGGAAGAAATGACATGGACGTCTTCCGCCGGAATGCCGCCGCTCTTGAGCTCCGCCGCCATCGCTTCGGCGGCGCGCAGCGTATCGCCGACCGAATCGGTCGTGTTGATCTCGACGAGTTCCTGATAGATGCGGCGGAATGCTTGTTGCTGCGGCGTCAGCGGCTGCGGCGCTCTCTCTTCGGCCAACGTACCGGTCGAGACCAGGACGGCAACAAGCATCCAGAGCGCGCGGCCGAGGCGGAAAACCATGGAATTGCCACCGTCATTGCGAGCCAACGCGGCCTCGCGACGACAAGCTTATCACCGCCCCACCGAAATTTAAGCGCGATGATGGGAGACGTGAGACGCGCGCCGGTGCTTGTCGATCATGTTGATCGCCCGCCGCGCCGACAGGATCGCGCCTTCCTGCCAGGCGCCGACATGGCTCAGATGCTCACCCGCAAAATAGAATGGGCCGTCGGGCTCGCTGAGCATGGCGTAGTTGGGATCCTGATCGGTGCTGTAGCGCGCCGCGATGCCGAGGCTGTACGGCACCTTCGACCAGGCGATACCGATGGGCTTTTCGAGCTCCGCGCCGCGCCCGGGATGCAAGCCTTCGATCGCCGTGCGGGTCATCTCGAACTGCGCCGCGAGCGGCCGTGATGCGAGCGCATCGGCTGCGTCAAAAGCCGCATAGGCGCCGAGCACGATGCCTTTCGCCGAGAGCAGACGGTCGCTCGGATACCAGACAAGCGTTGTCGGTCCCTTCACCCAGGAGATGCCGCCATAGATGTGATCCTCGGCCTCCCAGAAGCGGCGCGACTGCCAGGCGATCTTGACGGCATTGCCATATTTCACCGCGCCGATGGCGTCGCGATAGGATGGCGAAAAGTCGGCGTCGATCCGCTCGAGCACCTTGAGCGGGATCGTCACCAGGCAATAGGCCCCCTCAACAGCGCGCTCACCGCCACGTTTGTCGCGATAGACGATGCGAACGCCGCTTGCAGTGCGTCGGATTTCCTTCACTTCACTCGCAAGCCGCACCACCGCGCCAAGCTCGCGTGCAAACGCCATCGGAATGTGGTCGATGCCGCCGACCGGCTGGAACATCGTCGCCTGAAAATCGAAACCCTCCTCGAACAGCATGCCGGCCCACATGTCGGCGTCGAGCAGCGTGTCGAACGGCACCGGCTTGCGCGCCGAGCCGACCTCGCTGCCAGCTCCCGGCAGCGTCACATAACCGGACCGTGACGAGCCCTGGTAAACAAAATCGGACGACAAATCGCCGTATCGGCGCAGGAACGCGAGCAGCCGTTCCTTGTCATGGCCGGTCAGTTCCTGATCGAGCGCGCCGCGGTTCACCGCCTTGCCGAGCAATTCGGCGATGGCGCCGCGGCTGTCGTTGACGGCTTGCCGCATCTCGATGGGCTTGCCACCATTCGCCGCCGGATTGAGCAGCCGCGCGCCGCGGCTGGTATTGATCTCGACCTCGAGCGCGACACCGAGCTCGCGGCAATAGCCGAGTACGGCCTGGTGATGGCTCGGGATGCGCGCGGGCCCGGCGTTCCAGTACTGGCCCGGATCGAATTCGCAGACTTGGCGCGAGCCGTCCGTCATGTCGAGCCTGGTGCCGCGCCGGATCGTCCAGTTGCGGCCGCCGACGCGCTCGCGCGCCTCCAGCACGGTGCAGGCATAGCCAGCTTTGGCGAGTTCGTAGGCGGCCGACAAGCCGGCAACACCGGCGCCCAAAATGATCACTTTTATGCCGTGAGCACCGCGCTCGAGCGCCAAGGGCTCGGCGCTCGCCGCTGCGCCCAGCAGCCCCATGGCCTGCATCGTCAGATAGGTGGCCCGGTAACCGCCAACGGCGGAGACTTGGCGCAAAAAATCCCGGCGGGTGCGGCTCATTCCATCTCACTCTTGCTGGGCGAAGTCAGCGATGACTCAGAGCCGCCCCGCAAACGCATCGGCGATGAAGCGGTGCGTAATGTCGTAGCTCTGCCGGCAGGTCGGCTCGTGCCAGGCGGAGACGCCCGGCATGTCGAAGCCCTGGTCGGTATAGGCGTGGAGCGCGCCGCTGAAGGTCAGCATCTGCCACTTGGCGCCGGCCGCATCCATCTCGGCTTCAAATCCGTCACGGTCGGCCTTGGGGACAACTGGATCAGGCGCCCCGTGGGTGACGAGGAGGTTCGCCTTGACCGCGCCTTTCTTCGCCGCTTGCGCGGTCTTGAGATCGCCGTGGATCGAAACCGCAGCGGCGAAGTCGACGCCGTCGCGCGCAAGCTCCAACACGTTGCCGCCGCCGAAGCAGAAGCCGATCGCGGCGCGGCGATCGTCGATGAGATTACGCTTGTTGCCTTCGGCGATCATGGTGTCGTAAGCGGCGCGGATGCGCTTCCTTTGCTCGACCGCGTTCTCGCGTAATGGATTGGCCAAGACGGCAGCCTCGCCGAAATCCTTTGGACGTGTGCCCTGTCCGTACATGTCGGCGACGAATACGACGTAGCGGTTGCCGGCGACCAGCTTGCCGCGCTCCACCGCGGCGTCGGTCATGCCGAGCCAGTTCGGCGCCACCAGCACCGCGGGGCGTTTGCCGGCGACGGTCTCGTCATAGACCAGCGCGCCCTCGGCAGTGAGCGATCCCATCGGATATTTGATTTTTTCGACCTTCACGTGCGTCCTCCTCTTCGTCGTTGGCGGGCTTGATCCGGCAACCCATGCGGCAACGACGAATGCACGGCAAGCCGGGATTCGCCATGGACCGCCGCGTCAAGCCCGACGGTGACGCGGCAAAGTATGCACCCAACAATATGCAGCGCAAATGTTGTGTTCTGCGCGAAAACTTATAGTCTGCCGCGCCGTGAAGGCGTACCTCCCCATTCCCTCAGGCGTTGTCGTGCCGCGTTGCGTCGAGGCACAGCCATGATCGTTGTCGCCATCGACATCGGCGGGACTTTTACCGACCTCGTCGGCTTCGACGAGAAAGCCGGCCGTTTCGCCGAGGCCAAGAGCCTCACCACCCCGTCCGACCTGTCTCAGGGTATTCTTGACTGCATCCGCAAGAGCGGCATCCAATCGGCCGCCATCGACGAATTGATCCACGGCTCGACTATTGCCATCAACACGCTGATCGAACGCAAGGGCGCCAAGACCGGCCTGATCGTCACCCGCGGCACGCGCGACGTTTACATCATCGGCCGCGGCAATCGGCCGGAATCCTACAACCTATTCTTTCATCGCCACCGGCCGCTGGTGCCGCGTCACTTGTCGCGCGAAGTCGACGAGCGCGTCATTGGCTCGGGCGAGGCACACCGGCCGCTGAACAAAGCGAGCGTGACCGAAGCCTGCCGCGCGCTTGCGGCTGAAGGCGTCGAGGCGGTCGCGGTGTGTCTCCTCCACGCCTACGCCAATCCCGAGCACGAACGCATCGTCGGCGCCATGGTGCGCGAGGCGCTGCCGCACGCCTATCTCTCGCTGTCGCACGATATCCTGCGCGAGTACCGCGAGTTCGAGCGCATGTCGACGACGGTGGTGAATGCCTATATCGGCCCGAAGGTCGGCGGCTATGTGAAAAGCCTGAAATCAAGCCTCGGCGAGACCGGCTTCCGCGGCGACCTCTCGATCATGCGCTCGAACGGCGGCGTGATGACGCCCGAAGTCGCGACCGAGCGGCCGGTGGCGATGATGGAGTCCGGCCCGGTCGGCGGCATCATCGCCTCGGCGCGGGTCGGCGAGGCGCTCGGTTTCGGCAACGTCATCTCCTTCGACATGGGCGGCACCACCGCCAAGGCGAGCCTGGTGCGCGACGGCGAACCGACGCTGGCGCCCGGCTACTATGTGGGCGGTTATGCCAGCGGCCACCCCGTGATGCTGCCGATGATCGACGTCGTCGAAGTCGGCGCCGGCGGCGGCAGCATCGCCTGGACCGACGACGTGGGCGCTCTCAAGGTCGGCCCGCAAAGCGCCGGCGCCGATCCCGGCCCGATCTGCTATCGCGGCGGCGGCACCGAGCCGACCATCACCGACGCCAATGTCGTGCTCGGCCGGCTCGACCCGCATAATTTTCTCGGCGGCCAGATGGTGCTCGACGCCGACGGCGCGCGCGCCGGCATCGAGCGGAAGATCGCAAAGCCCCTGGGCATGGATACGATCGCCGCGGCGCAGGCGATCGTCGAGATCGCGATCTCGAAAATGTCGCTCGCGGTGCGCGAGGTCTCGGTGGAGAAGGGCTACGATCCGCGCGACTTCGTGCTGGTCGCCTCGGGCGGCGCGGGGCCGTTGCATGTCTGCGCCATCGCTCGCGAACTGCACATTCCGAAAGTCGTCGTGCCGCTGTTCCCGTCGCATTTTTCCGCGCTCGGCATGCTGCTCGCCGACGAGCGCCACGATTTCATCCGCACCTTCTATTGCGACCTCGCCGGCCTCGACTTCGCCGCACTGCTCGCCGTGCACGACGAAATGGCACACGAGGCGAAGAAGAGCCTGCGCCATGCCGCCAAGGCGCAATGGCAGATCGAGCTCGATCTGCGCTACGTCGGCCAGGAATTCACCCTGTCGGTGCCGGTGTCGCGGGACGACCTCGTTCACGGCAAGCGGCAGAAGATCCGCGCCGCGTTCGACGCGCTCTACGAGCATCGCTACGCGCATCATTCACCGGACGAGCCGGTGGAGATGGTCAATATCCGCCTCGCCGCTATCGGCAAGCGCGCCAAGCTCAAGTTTCCGAAGCTCGGCGCCAATCGTGCCGCCAAGCCGAAACGCCGCGAGGTTTACCTCGGCGATCCGCGCAAGCCGGTCTCATGCCCGATTTATCAGCGCACCGATCTCGGCGCCGGCGCCCGCGTCAAAGGCCCAGCGCTGATCGAGGAGCACGGCACGACCACGGTGCTGTTCAAGGGCGACGCCTGCCGCGTGGCGCGGTCCGGTGAATTGATCATCGACGTGGGAGGCGCGTAATGGCGAAATCCCGTAAGACACCGCCGCGAAAGTCACGCAAACCAGGCCGCCGCAAACCTCTCGACGCGGTCACGCTCGAAGTGATCCGCAATGCGCTCCCTGCCATCGCCAACGAGATGGCGGCGGACCTGCAGCGCACGTCCTACAACATGATGATCTACGAGGTGCGCGATTTCTGCACCGCGCTGATCAATCCGGCCGGCGAATTGATTTCACAGAACGTCGGCGGCGTCTCGCATTTCGTCGCCGATCTCGGCGTCATTATCACTGACGGCATGAAGCGCTACGGCAAGGGCGGCTTTGCGCCCGGCGACGTCATCATCACCAATCATCAGGCGGTTGCCGGCCAGCACCTCAACAATATCGTCATCTATACGCCGTGCTTCTACAGGGGCGAACTGCTGCTGTTCGCCATGGTGCGTGCGCACTGGATCGACGTCGGCGGCATGAGCACAGGCTTCGGCGCCGGCCCAAACGTCACCGATCCGTGGCTGGAAGGGCTGCAACTCGACCAGTTGAAGATCTACGAGGCCGGCAAGCTCAACGAGACGCTTTATCGCGTGCTCAAGGACAACATTCGCTTTCCCGAATCCTCGCTCGGCGACATGAAATCGCAGATGGCGGCCTGCCGCCTTGCGGTCCGGCGGATGAACGAGCTGTTCGACAAATACGGCAAGGACACCGTCCTCGACGCGATCGCGCGGATTTTCGACGAGACCGAGCGCAAGTGCCGCAATGTCGTGGAAAAGCTCGCCGACGGCGTCTACGAAGCAAGCTCCTTTATCGACGACGACAGCGTCAAGCGCGGCGAGCCGGTGCCGATCCACGCCAAGGTCACGATCGATCACGGCAGCATGACCATCGATCTCTCCGGCTGCTCGGGCGAACGCAAGGCTTCGGTCAATTCGCGCACCTACGCCGGCGCCCGCGTCGCCTATAAGGCGCTGACCGGGCCGCTGGAGCCGGTCAACGAGGGCTCGTTCCGCGCCCTCAAGGTCATTATTCCCGAGGGCAACATCATGATGGCGCGGTTTCCCGCGCCGATGTCGGGCTGGAGCTTGATCGTGCCGACCGTCGTCGACACCATCATCAAGGCGCTCGGCGGAGCGATGCGCGACCGCGTGCCGGCCGGACATCATGGGCTGCTTGGCGGCTCCATCGTCTTCTTCGGCGTACATCCGAAGACCAAGCGCCGTTTCGTGGTGCAAAGCATCGAAGGCGGCGGCTGGGGCGGCCGGCCCACCGAGGATGGCGAATCCGGCACCGTGTCGGTGTGCCAGGGCGACGTTCGCAACGCCTCGATCGAAGGCATCGAACTCAAATGCCCGGTCGTGATCGAAAGCCGGGCGTTGCGTACCGATTCCGGCGGCGCCGGAAGGCATCGCGGCGGGCTCGGCATCGACACCTGCGTGCGCAACCTGGTCGAGGGCCGCTGGAATTTCGACCATCCGCGCCGCGAGCAGTGCCCGCCGTGGGGGCTTTGGGACGGCAAAGCCGGCACACCCGGCGATTTCCTGCTGCGGCTGCCGGGCGAGAATGATTTCCGATCGATGGACGCCGTCCATTATCCGGTGCCGGTCGATTCCGAGGTAATCGTGCGCACCGGCGGCGGCGGCGGCTGGGGCGACCCGCTCGAACGCGAGGCGGCCCAGGTGCGCGCCGACGTGATCGAGGAGCTGGTATCGCGCCGCGTCGCCGAACAGGACTACGGCGTCGTCCTCAGGGACGATTTGACGCTCGACGAAGCCGCGACGGCACAGCGCCGAAATGCGCTAAGATCGACGGCGAAGAATTAGGGAGGAGGACGATGGCCGCCGTTGAGGCGTCGTGCACGGCCCTGCGCCGGGCAACAGCGTCGTGCACCGTCGAAGCAACGGCGTGGATGGCCGCGACGTTCGCGGCCATGACGATCATTCTTTGGCTCGCGATGGCTTCGGTCGCCTCGGCCAACGACTTGATCCGCGTCGGCAATGCCGGACGCGAATCGTTCTCTTTCACGCCGGCCAATATCGGCAAGGATGTCGGCATATTCGCCAAGCACGGCCTTGATCTCGACATCGCCGGTTTCGGCGGCGACGCCAAGCTGCAGCAGGCGATGGCCGCCGACGCGGTCGATATCGGCCTCGGCTCCGGACCCGGCATGGCCTTCATTGCCAAGGGTGCGCCGGTCAAGGGCATCGCCGAAATGGCCGGACCGCCGCTCATCTTCGCCATGGTGGTGCGCGCCGACGGCTCGATAAAGACGATCGACGACCTCAAAGGTCACAAGGTCGCCATCTCCACCGTCGGCTCGGCCACCAACTGGCTGATGAACGAAATCTCGCGCCAGCACGGCTGGGGCTTTGACGGGTTCACCCAGATCCCGATCGGCGAGAATGCGTCACGCATCGCCGCGCTCAAAGCTGGCGTGGTCGATGCCTGCGTCGTCGACATTGGCTCCGCGCTAAACTTCGTCGAGCGCGGCGACGGCCGCATCCTGATGCGCTTCGGTGAGGTGGCGAAGCATTTCATCATGCACGTCATCTTCGCGACCGACAAAGCGATTGCGCAGCGTCCCGACGCGCTCAAAGCTTTCGTTGCCGGCTGGTTCGAGAGTATCGCCTACATGCGCAAGAACAAGGCGAAGTCGGTCGAGATCGCCACGGCTGTGATGGGGACCGACCCGAAGACCACCAGCGGCATTTATGACGAGCTGATGCCGATGTTCACCGACAACGGTCATTTCGATCCGCAGGCGCTCGATGTCTTGCGCCGCTCTTTCGTCGAGATGAAAACCCTGCCGGCCGAACCCGATATGAGCAAGCTTTACACCGAAGCATTCCTGCCCAAGAACTGAAAGCCGCGCGTTGGGGAGAGTCCGCGTTGGGGAGAGTCATGGGAGCAAACCGGACCACGGCGCTGCTTGCCGCCGCGATGGCCTGCGCTCTCGCCGCGCCGGCATGCGCGGCCGAAACGCTGCGCGTCGGCAAGGCCGTGCCGGAGGCATTCTCGTTCGTGCCGCTCGATGTTGGGATGCGTAAGGGCTTCTTCAAGCAGAATGGGCTCGACATCGACGAAATTTCGTTTGCCGGCGACGCCAAGATGCAACAGGCGATGACGGCCGACAGCCTCGACATCGCGCTCGGCTCGGGACCGGCCATGGCGTTCATCGCCAAAGGCGCGCCGGTCAAGGCAGTCGCGGCGATAGCGGGTCCGCCGTTGGACTTGACGATCGTGGTGCGGCCCGACGGCCCAAAATCCGTCGCCGATCTCAAGGGCAAGAAGATCAGCGTCTCCACTGTCGGCGGGCTGACCTATTGGTTGACGAGCGAGACTTCGCGCCAGCAAGGCTGGGGGCCGACCGGCATCGATATTGTCCCGATGGGTGCGATGGCGCCGCAAATCACGGCGCTCGAGCGCGGCGATATTGACGGCGTGGTGACCGACGTATCGACCGCGCTTGAACTCGAAAGAGCCGGCAAGGCTCGCGTGCTTATGCGCTTCGGCCAGATCGTCAAGGACTTCCACGTCCACGTGATGTATGCGACCGACACGCTGATCGCGAAGAAGCCCGATGCGATCCGCGCCCTACTCAAGGGCTGGTTTGAGGCGATCGCGTTCATGCGCCATAACAAGCCCGAAACAGTCGCCATTGCCACCGAGGTCATAGGCAAGGACCAGGACATCAATGGCAAGACCTATGATGACCTGATGCCAATGTTCTCCGACGACGGCAGGTTCAATCCGAAGGCGTTGGACACGCTCGCCAAATCCTATGTCGAGTTGAAGAGGCTGCCTGCCGAGCCCGATATGAGCAAGCTCTATACCGAAGCCTTCTTGCCGACGAAATGACAGAGATGCAATCGACGTTTGCGCAGCGATGGACGACGCGGACGGCTGCGGCGCTTGCCGCCGCGGCAATCGCCGGCGCAATGTTTGTCGGCGACACGGCTTGCGCACAGACCACCATCCGCCTCGGCAAGGCGCAGGCCAATCAGTTCGCCTTCGTGCCGGCCGACGTCGGCGTCGATACCGGCATTTTCAAGAAGCACGGCATTGCGCTCGAGATCAGCGCGTTCGGCGGCGACGCGAAGATGATGCAGGCGTTGACCGCAGGCGGCATCGATATTGCGCTCGGCGGCGGTCCGGCCTTCGCGGTGATCGTCAAAGGTGCCCCGATGCTCGCCGTCGCTGCAGAGGCCGATGCGCCGAATACCATCATGCTGGTCGTTCTCAAGGACGGTCCCGTCAAATCGGTCGGCGATCTCAAGGGCCGCGCCATCAGCGTCTCGACCGTCGGCTCGCTGACCTATTGGCTGATGCAGCACCTGTCGCGCCAACAGGGCTGGGGCGACGACGGCATCAAGATCACGCCGCTCGGCTCGTCGGAAGCGCAGATCGCCGCGCTCAAAACTCATCAGATCGACGGCGTCACCACCGACAGCATGACCGTGTACAAATTCGTCGAGACCGGAGACGGCCGCATCCTGGTCAAGTTCGGCGAACGCGTCAAAGATTTTCATGTCCATGTCATCTACGCGAGCAACAAGCTGATCGGCGGCAATCCCGAAGCTCTCAAGGCTTTTCTCGCCGGCTGGATGGAAACCATCGCTTTCATGCGTGACCATCGCCAGGAGACGATCGATATCGCCGTCAAGCATACCGGCGTCTCGGCCGCCGTCGCCGCCGCCGGCTATGACGACACCATGCCGATCCTCAATCCGACCGGGCATTTCAATGCCAAGGCGTTGGATGTGCTGGCGGCTTCGTTCGTCGAGACCCAGGCGCTGCCGACAAAACCAGATATGTCGAAGCTCCTTACGGAAAAGTTCTTGCCGAAATGACGTCGGGCGATGTCGCAGTCCGCATCAAAGGCGTCTCGCACCAGTTCGGCGAGGCGGGCGAGGCGCAACACGTGCGCGCGTTGCTCGACACTTCGATCGACATTGCGCGCGGCGAGCTGCTTTGTCTGATCGGCCCGAGCGGCTGCGGCAAGTCAACGCTGCTCAACGTCATGGGCGGGCTGATGACGCCGACCAGCGGCGCCGTCGAGGTCGCGGGCAAGCCGGTACGCGGGCCGAGGCCGCACGACATCGCCTTCGTGTTCCAGGAGCACGCGCTGTTTCCCTGGAACACCGTCGACGAAAACGTGCGACTCGGTATGCTGTTTCAAGGGGTGCCGAAGGCCGAGCACGAACCGCGCGCCCGCAAATCGCTCGAGGCGGTCGGCTTGGCCGAATTCGCCAACCACTATCCCGGCCAGCTCTCCGGCGGCATGCGGCAGCGCGCGGCTCTGGCGCGGGCGTTGTCGCTCGAAACCGGCATTCTGTTGATGGACGAGCCGTTCGGCGCGCTCGACGAACAGACCCGCATGATCCTCGGCGAGGACCTTTCGGTGCTGCTCGCCCGCACCGAAAAGACCATCGTGTTCGTGACGCACAGCCTCGGCGAAGCGGTATTCCTCGCCGACCGGGTGGCAGTGTTTACGGCGCGGCCGGGCACCATCAAGAAAATCATTCGTGTCGACGAACCGCATCCGCGCAAGCCGGAATTCGTCACCTCGGAGAAATTCACCGAGCTGCGCAACGAGCTTTATGCGCTGCTTCACGACGAGATCCGCAAGACGGTGTCGGAATCGGCACGCGCGCGGGAGGGAATGTGACGTCGCGCCGCAACGACCGGGCGGCCGGCATCGGCAGCCGTGCGGTGCAGGTCGGCTTTCTCGTCGCCGTATTCATTCTCTGGTATCTCGCAACCACGCGCTGGGGCGTCAATCGCCTGCTGCTGCCGAATCCGATCTCGGTGTGGCATCAGCTTCTCGATGTGCTGCGGACCGGCGAATATCTGCCCGACCTTCGCGTCACGCTCACCGAACTCGCCGCCGCCTTCCTGCTGGCGACGACCAGCGGCACCGTCGTCGGCTATTTCGTCAGCCGCACGCGCTATACGATCCGTGTCTTCGATCCGCTGTTCGCCGGCATCTATTCGATCCCGATCATTCTATTTCTGCCACTCTATGTGCTGTTCTTCGGGCTCGGCCCAGCCTCCAAGATCGCACTCGGCACCACCATCAGCTTCTTCCCGATCGTCATCAACACCATCGCGGGCTTCGGCAATGTCGATCGCACGCTGGTCACCGCGGCGCGTTCGATGGGCGCCTCCGACTATCAGCTCTTCCGCTACGTGCTGCTGCCCGCGGCGCTGCCGGTGATCCTGACCGGGCTGCGCATGGGCTTCACCGTGGCGCTTCTGTCCATCATCGGCAGCGAAACCATCGCTTCCCTGGCCGGCCTCGGCCACCACATCGTCGAATTGGCCGAAGGCATGGATATGTCGCGCATGTTCGCCTACATCGCCTTCGTGGTGATGATTGCAGCGATCCTCAACGGCGCGGTGTCCTATCTCGAAGCCCGCGGCAGGCGCCGCGGATGAGCGCGTTGCAGAATTTCCTGCTGCGACACCCCGGCATGGTTCGCCTCGGCGTCGTCGTGCTTCTGCTGATCGTGTGGGAGATCGCCGCGCGCTGGTTGATCGATCCGCTGTTCATCAGTCCGCCGTCGCGCGTATTCGCGTCGCTGGGCACGGTGTGGAATACGCCCGGCGTGCCGGCGGCGCTGCGCCTGACGCTGTTTGAGCTTGCCGTCGCCTTCGCGATCGCGGTGGTAATCGGGCTCGTCGTCGGGCTTGCCGTCGGCCTGCAGCCGTTCGCGCGGCGCAGCCTGATGCCGATCATCCTGCTGCTCTACGGACTGCCGCAGATCACCATCCTGCCGCTGTTCATTCTCTATTTCGGCATCGGCGCGGCATCGAAAATCGCGTTCGGCGTGACCCACGGCATGTTCCCGATCACGGTCACGGTCGTCGCCGGCGTGCAGAACCTGAAGCCGATCCTGCTCATCAGCGCGCGTTCCATGGGGGCGAGCCGCTGGCAGATCCTGCGCTGGGTGATCTTCCCGCACATGATCCCGAGCTTCTTCGCCGGCATGCGGCTCGGCATGACCGGCGTGCTGCTCGGCGTGCTGCTTGCCGAGCTTTATGTCTCGACCGCAGGCATCGGCCACTTCACGACGATGTTCACGCAGAACTTCGACCCGACCAAGCTGTTCGGCCTGATCGCGATGCTCGCCGCCATGGCGATCGTACTCAACGAAATCGTGCGCCGCGCCGAAGTCAGGTTCGGCCGCTGGCGATAGGAGGACAATTGGATGGCGAAACTGAAACTCTCCGTCGCCTGCGGCGACTATGAGATCGTCCGCGCGCTCAGCGACGGCACCGTCAAGGCCGACGGCATCGATCTCGTCATGCTCACCGGCATGGGCTCCCGCGAGCGGCATTGGCGCATGGCGCGCAAGACCGAGTTCGACGTCTGCGAGATCAATATCGGCGGCTTCTATATGGGGCGCGACCGCGGCGAGGCGCTGACCGCGATCCCGGTGTTCCTGCATCGCCGCTTCCGCCACGGCTTCGTCTTCGTCAACGCCAAGTCCGGCATCCGCGAGCCGAAGGACCTCATCGGCAAGAGGATCGGCGGCACCAACTTCCAGCCGGCGTCCAACATCTGGATGCGCGGCATCCTGGAACAATATTACGGCGTGCCGCACCGGCAGTGCACCTGGGTCGTCGAGCGCAGCGAGGATGTCGAGTTCACGCCGCCGAAGGACTTGCGCATCGAGATGATCGCACCCGGCAAGCGGCTCGACGTCATGCTGGCCGAAGGCGAAATCCCCGCCATGCTGTCGCCCGACCTGCCGCGGCTGTTCATCGAAGGCGACAAGCGCATCGTGCGGCTGTTTCCGAACTACAAGGACATCGAGATCGAGTTCTTCAAGAAGACCGCGATCTTCCCGATCATGCATGTCACCGTGGTGCG
>DATJYT010000188.1:0-5245 GCA_035499475.1 Xanthobacteraceae bacterium
TCCGAGCAGCGCCCGCCGCTGCTGCGGCGGCATTTGAACAAGGTCGGCGTCCTCAAACGTCAGCATTCCCGCCGCGATCTTAAAGCCCGGCGGTAGAAGCTGGGTGATGGCGCGCCCGACCATGGATTTGCCCGCGCCGGATTCGCCGACCAAGCCGAGAATTTTCCCGGGCTGAAGGTCAAACGATAACCCGCGGATCGCTGGAGCGCGCACGCCGTCGATATGCGTGTCGACCGTAAGATTTCTGACCTGCAACCCCGGCGGCATGCTAGCGCCCCGTCTCCGCAAGCCGTACATCGAGCGTGCGGCGCAGCCCATCGCCGAGGAGGTTGAATGCAGTTACGGTCAGAAATATCGCCGCGATCGGTAGCAGCAGATTTGACGGCGACTGGTAGACGTACTGGCGCGCATCCGCGATCATCTGGCCCCAGGCCGGCTGATCGGCGCCGACACTGAGCCCGACGAAGGACAGGATCGCCTCGACCGTGACGGCGATTGCCATTTCCAGGCTGACAAGGGTGATCAAGAGCGGCAGGGTCGCCGGCAGCACTTCGCGGACGATGGTCTGCCAATGGGTGAAGCCCAGAAGCCGCGCCGCGGCGACATAGTCGTTGCGGGTCACGATTAGCACTTCGCTGCGCAACACGCGGCAAAAGCGCGTCCAATCGACGAGAACGATGGCGAGGATGACATTACGAAGGCCGACGCCGAGCCCGACCATCAGGACGAGCGAGAGGATCACCGGCGGAAACGACATCCACACATCGACCATGCGCCCGATGATCCAGTCCAAGGCGCCGCCGAAATAGCCGGAAATATGGGCCAGGATCGTGCCGATGATCATGGCGCCGAGGGAAGCAAAAAACGCCACCAGCATTGCCGTTCGGGCGCCATAGATCAGCCGCGACAGGACATCGCGGCCAAGGCTGTCGGTTCCCATCAGGTAGGCCCGATCGCCGTCGGAGTCCCAGGCCGGCGGTGTGAGGATCGAGAGCAGGTTCTGCTGCCCGGGGTCGTGCGGGGCGATGGCGCCGGCAAAGACCGCGCAGCCGGCGATGCAGAGGACCATGACCAGCGCAATCAAGACCCTCGGCGAGCGCAGCGAACGGGCGAGTGGACCGGCCATCACCGCACCCGCAGTTTCGGGTTGAGCACGACATAGAAACTGTCGACCACGGTGTTGATCAGCAGCACGGCGACGCAATACGTGAGCCCGATGGCCTGGATCAGCGGCAGATCGGCGTTGCGGACCGCATCGACCATCAAATTGCCCATGCCGGGATACGAGTAGATCACCTCCACCAGAAGGGTGCCGCTGAACAGAATACTGAATTGTACGCCGGCCAGCGTGAGCGTCGGCAGCGCGGCGTTCTTGAGTGCATGGCCGATGAGGATTTGCCGCTCGGACAGCCCGCGCAACCGTGCCTGCGCGATATAGTCCTCGTGATAAACGTCGAACAGGCTTGAGCGCAAAACCCGCATGATCGTCGGTGAAAACGCCAATCCGAGCGCGACGGCCGGCAGGATCAGGTGCTGGCATGCGCTGACGAACACGTCGAAGCGCCCGACCAGCAGGGAGTCGATCAGCAGGAAGCCGGTGATATGCGGCAACGGCAGGCCGGGCGCGACCTCGCCGGTAAACGGCAGCGCGCGCAGCGCTACCCCGAAGACAAACAACAGGATCAGGGCCCACAGGAATTCAGGAATCGACAGCAGCAGGATCGAGGCGAGATCGGCCACCGGCTCGAGGATCGTGCCGCGCAGGCGGAACAGAAGAAGGCCGCCGCCGAATCCCAGAAGGCCGGCGAGCACCATCGCGGCAAGGGCGAGCTCGATTGTTGCCGGCAGTGTCGCCGCGACCAGCGATCCGGATTGGCGCCGAAATTGAATCGACTGCCCGAAGTCGCCGTGCAGAGCGCCGCGGAGCCAGATCGCGTATTGTTCCGGCAACGGCCGATCGAGCCCCATGTCGCGGCGCTTGGCTTCGATTTCGTCAATGGTCGCGTTTGGCGGCAGCGACATCGCGGCAGGATCGACCGGAAGCGCCCGCAACACGCAGAACAACAGCGCCGAGACGATCAGCAGGATCGGGATTGCCGCGAGCAGCCGGCGTGCGATCAGCTTGGTGACCGTTGCGATCATTCGGCCGTGCTTGGAGCAAAATCCCGAAAAGTGGACGTTCGATTCCTGGACAAGCTCATGCTTGGCCTAAAACCAGCATCGGCGCCCCAAGACTTCAGCTCCACTGCAAGGTTTGCGGCAACAACCAGCCATTGCCGTATTTTGTGTAAGAGAGCGTCTTCTTGCGCACGACCGTCACGACGCTTTGCAGCAGCGGCATGGTTGCACCGCTTTCGACGGCGTAGCGCTCCAGGTCGCGGTATCCGGCAATACGCTTGTCATAATCGGCGACGCCGAACAACCCGAGCACCCGGTTGCCGATGTCCTCGTCCTTCCACGGCGAGAACGGCATTTTCGGGTTAAGCTGATAGCCGCTGAAAATCTCGGGATCGCCGGTGGCATTGTCCCAGCTATAGAGCGTTGCCTCAGGCAATTTGCCGCCGCGGTTGAGCTCGAAATATTTTGCATATTCGATGACCTGCAAATCCGCGTCGATGCCGACGTTTTTCCACATGGCAACGATGGCGCGGGCGATGTCGTAGTCGCTGGGGAACTGACCGTTGGTCGCGGCAAATCCGATCTTCACCGGATTGCTGGTGGAAAAACCAGACTGCGCCAAAAGTTGCTTCGCCAGTGCCGGGTCGTATTTGAAAGTGAAATCGTCGATGTAGCCGGGGGTCCCAGGCGTCGCCAGCACCGACAGCGGCACCGCGGCACCACCGTAGAAGGCCTTCGACAATGCGGCCTTGTCGATGGCGTGATGCGCGGCCAGCCGCACATTCTTGTCGGCGAATGCAAGATCGGCGCGCACGTTGAGTAGAATCACGCGGGTGATTGGATTGATCTCGGCGGCGAAGGCCGGATCTTGCGCGAAGCGCTGCACTTCGCGGACCGGGACGTTGATCGTGCAATCCACCTGGCCCGACTGGATCGCTGCCACCCGGGCGGAGGGATCCTTGACGATCTGAATGGTCACGCGCGCGATCTTCGATTTAGGGCCCCAGTAACCGTCATAACGCTCGAGTACGATCCGCGAGTTCAGCTCGTATTCGGCAAGCTTGTAGGGCCCGGTGCCCACAGGCTTGTGCAGAAAATTGTCGAGGCCGCCGCTCTCGATGTAATTCTTAGGAACAACATAGCTGCCAAGAAATGCCATCCATTGCGGCATGGTCGGAGCAGGCGAATCGAATTTCATCGTCGCCTTGGTCGGGGACTCGATGACGATGTCCTGGACTTTCTTCATGGAGTTGGCGATGTCAAGCTTGGCCCCGGATTTGATGCGCTCGAAAAACGTGTAGCGGAAATCCGCGGTCGTCATCTTGTCGCCGTTGTGGAACGTCACATCGTCGCGCAGCTCGACCGCCATGCTCAACCCGTCCGGCGCGAGACTCCAGGTCTTGATCAGGTGAGGAATGAGTTTGAGCTGCGGATCCTGATCAAGCGGTTGATCGAAGACGGCTTTGAAGATCGGCTGGGCATCAGGGGTGAAGCGTTGGTTCGGATCCCAAGAGGGCACGTCGTTAGGCCAGCCGACGGTCGCGGCGTCGTTGCCGGCGGCAATAGCGCGTGCGAAGGGCGCGGAGATGCTTGCGGCCGCACCTGCGATAAACTGCAACACGCTCCTTCGTGGCAGATCGAATGCCATGGTGTACTCCCCTGTGCCCGGCGGAAGAAGGTCGCGCAATTATAGCCTCAATTCTTCCGGCGTCATGCCGGGCCTTGCTCTTTCCGCATCGGCGTTCCGGCGGTCTCGCGATCCCAGGTGCCCGACGTGACGCCGCGATCGCGCAGCCGGTACTTTTGCACTTTGCCGTTTTCGGTCATCGGCAGCGCATCGACGAATTCGATAAAGCGCGGCACGGCAAAGTGGGCGAGGCGCGGCGCGCAATACCCGCACAGGGCGTCTTCGGTAATCGCGCTACCCGGCCGCCGCACGATGGCGGCCATGACCTCGTCTTCGGCGAGCTCAGACGGGACCGCAAAAACCGCTGCGGAGGCGACCGCGGGATTGCTCAACAACACCTGTTCAACCTCGAACGAGGAGATGTTTTCGCCACGCCGGCGGATGGCGTCCTTCAGGCGGTCGATGAACCGGAAGGAGCCGTCGGCCTCGCGCACCACGCGGTCGCTGGTGTGAAACCAGCCGTCACGAAAGGCCTCGGCGGTCCTGTCCGGCATGGCGAAATAGCCGCTGGCGAAGGCCAGCGGGTCGTCGGACCGCAAGATGAGCTCGCCGGCCTTGCCGGCCTCTGCTTCGTCGCCGCTGCGGTCGAGTACGCGCGCGTGATAGCCGTCGCCCACCTTGCCCATGCTCCCCGGACGCTGCTCCGCCGTCGTGCTGCCGATGACGAAATTGGTTTCGGTCGAGCCGTAGCCGTCGATCAATCTGATGCCGGAGCGCTGCTCGAACGCTACATGGAGATTGGCCGGCACGCCGGGTCCGAGCCCGCAGCGCACGGTATGGCTTCGTTCCTGCGGCGTCGGCGCTCGTGAGAGCAGGATCGGCACCATGGCGCCGAGCACATAGGCCGCAGTCGCACGATGGTCGACGAGGCTTTGCCAGAATCGCGACGCCGAAAAGCGCGGCTCGGCGACAAGTGTCGACCCCGACAATAAGGCCTTGTAGAACGTGCCCAGTGCGTTGGAGTGGAACAATGGCAGCGTGGTGCACAGCACGTCGCCCTCGCGAATCTCCAGGTAACGAATGCCGTTGACGCCCCACCAGAAATATTGCGCCTGCGGACAGCACACGCCCTTCGACGGTCCGGTGGTTCCGGAGGTGTAAAGGATCGCCAGCAATTGTGCGGGATCGGTCGCGCCAGCTTCGATGGCCTGCGCGCGCGCCGGCATCGGGCTGACGGCGATACGGTCAAACGGCGCCGCAGCTTCGTCCCCGATCAGCCAAATCCGCTCCAGCGCGAGGCCGTTCATCTCGACATGATCGAGCGCATCAAGGAGTTGCGTTTCGATGATCAATAGTCGTGCGCCGGAATTGCCAAGGATGTGCTGAAGCTGCGGGCCGCGCGAAGCGATATTGATGGGCACCGCAACGGCGCCGAGCCAGGCGCAGCCGGAAAAGCATTCGATGAACTCGGCACGATTGGAGCACATCAAGGCGACGCGA